>NZ_JAWDJJ010000087.1:0-26499 GCF_032465695.1 Actinomyces sp. MRS3W | reverse complement strand
CCCGCCGCGACGCCGACCTCGCCCGCCTATTCGCCCTCGCCGCCGACCCCGAGGTCACGCTCATCTCCCTAACCATCACCGAGAAGGGGTACGCCGTCCGCAGCGGCAGCGGTGACCTGCTGCCGGATGCGGCCGCCGCGCTCGCCGCGGATCCCCACGGCTACCAGCCCCACGCCATGGCACTGCTCGGCGCGCTCCTGCTGAATCGCTACGAGGCGGGCGGCGCCCCCATCACCCTCATGAGCTGCGACAACTTCAGCCACAACGGCGACAAGCTGCGCGAGGCGGTGACGACCATCGCCCGCGGCTGGGTTCAGGCCGGCTCCGCGCCCCAGGCCTTCCTGGAGTGGCTGGCCGACCCTGCCCGGGTCGCCTTCCCCATCACCGTCATCGACAAGATCACCCCCCGCCCGAACGCCGCCGTCAGCGACGCGCTGACCGAACTCGGCTTCGAGGACATGGGCATCACCACCATCGGCCGCACCCCGAACGCCGGCTTCGTCAACACCGAACCCACCGAGTACCTCATCATCGAGGACGCCTTCGCCGCCGCCCGCCCGCCATTCGAGCAAGTCGGTGCGCACGTCGTCGCCCGGGAGGTGTGCGACAAGTTCGAGAACATGAAGGTGACCACCTGCCTCAACCCCCTGCACACGGCCCTGGCCGTCGCCGGCTGCCTGCTGCGCCTGCCCACCATCGACGCCGAGATGCGCGACCCGGCCCTGGCGTCGCTCGTGCGCCGGCTCGGCTGGGACGAGGGCCTGCCCGTGGTCTCAGACCCCGGCGTCGTCGCCCCCGCGGCCTTCCTTACCGAGGTACTGGAGACACGCTTCACCAACCCCTACCTGCCCGACGACCCCGCGCGCATCGCCATGGACACCTCCCAGAAGATGCCCATCCGCTTCGGCCAGACCCTGCTGCGCTACCGCGACCGCGGCCTGGACATGAACGCGCTGGTCGGCATCCCGCTCGTCTTTGCCCTGTGGTGCCGCTACCTCATGGGTATTGCCGACGACGGCGCCCCCTTTGCCCCATCGAGCGACCCCCGTTTGGAGGAGCTCCAGGCCCACGTGGCGGGCGTGCGCCTGGGCGGGCCGGCCGATGCCGGTGCCGTGCACGCGGCACTGCACCCCATCCTGTCCGACCCGACCCTGTTCGGCCTGGACCTGTACGACACCCCGCTGGCCGCCAAGGTCGAATCGCTGTTCACCCGACTCGTCGCCGGCCCCGGGGCCGTGCGCGCTACTCTGGACGCGGAGACGATGCCACGATGAAGATGACATTCCGTTGGTACGGCAAGGACTACGACCCCATCCCCCTGGCCTACGTGCGGCAGATTCCCGGCATGACGGGCATTATGGGGGTGCTTGACCAGTACGCCGCCGGGGAGGTGTGGAGCAGGCAGGCCATCGGCGAGCTCGTCGCGCAGGTCCATGCCGAGCACCTGGAGTGCGAGGTCATCGAATCCGTCAACGTCCACGAGGACATCAAGCTGGGCCTGCCCAGCCGCGAGCAATACATCGCCAACTACTGCGAGACTCTGGAGAACCTGGCCGCCTTCGGCGTCAAGGTGGTCATCTACAACTTCATGCCGGTGTTCGACTGGCTGCGCACCGAGCTCTACCACCTCAACGAGGACGGCTCGACCTGCCTGTACTACAACCACGCCGACGTCGAGGGCATGGGGCCGCGCGAGATCGTCGCCATGACCACCCGCGAGTCCGGCGGGCTGACCCTGCCCGGTTGGGAACCCGAGCGGCTCGGCCGCCTGGACGAGGTCCTCTCCCTGTACGAGGGCATTGACCATGAGCAGATGCGGGCGAACTACCGCTACTTCCTCCAGGGCATCATCCCCACCTGCGAGCGGGTCGGCATCCGCATGGCCGTGCACCCCGACGATCCCGCCTGGGATCTGTTCGACCTGCCCCGCATCTGCAACACCCGCGACGACCTCGACGCAATTGTGCGCATGGTTGACTCGCCGGCCAACTCCCTGTGCGTATGCTCCGGCTCGCTCGGCTCCAACCCGGACAACGACGTTCCCGCGATCTTCCGGGAGTTCGGAAGCCGCGGCCGCATTGCCGCCGCCCACGTGCGCAACGTCAAACACCTGGGGCCCAGGCACTTCAAGGAGGCGCAGCACCTGTCTGCCGACGGCAGCCTGGACATGGCCGCCATTGTGGAGGCCATCTACGACACCTGCCCCGACGTCTACGTCCGCCCCGACCACGGCCGCATGATCTGGGGGGAGACCGGCCGTCCCGGCTACCCCCTGTACGACCGCGCCCTGGGCGCCACCTACATCAACGGCCTGTACGAGGCCACCGCCAAGCTCAAGTCCCGCTCCCCGGACCCAATCCGCCCCACCCCGCGAAACCGGCACTAATGACATGCCGAAACCGGCACTAATGACGTGCCGAAACCGGCACTAATGACGCGTGACCCACCGGGAGCGCGGATAGGAGACAGCAATGACACCAACGATTCGAACCGCTGAGCCGGCGGACGCGACACCGCCGTCGTCACCCGCCGCGCTCCTTGCCGCCAACCCGGTGATTCCGGTGGTCGTCGTCGACTCCGCCGAGGACGGTGTGGCCGTCGGCAAGGCGCTTGTGGCCGGCGGCATCACCACCGCGGAAGTCACCTTCCGTACCGCCGCGGGTGCCGAGGCCATCCGCGCCATGCAGGAGGTTGAGGGGCTGACGGTCGGCGCCGGCACGGTCATCAACACCACGCAGGTTGAGGCGGCCATCGCGGCCGGCGCCAGGTACATCGTCTCGCCGGGCTTCAGCGCCGACGTCGTGCGCGCAACCCTGGACGCCGGAATCATCTCGCTGCCGGCGTGCTCAGATGCCTCCTGGATCATGGCTGCGCTGGAACTCGGCATCGACACCGTCAAGTTCTTCCCGGCGTCAATCAACGGCGGCATCCCGGCCATCAAGGCCCTGTCCGCGGTCTTCCCGGGACTGGGCTTCGTGCCGACCGGCGGAGTAAACGCCTCCAACCTCGGGGAGTACCTCGCGGTCGACGCGATTCGCGCCTGCGGCGGATCATGGATGGTCAAGAAGGACCTCGTGGCCGCTCGCGACTGGGAACAGATCACCCGCCTGTCCGCCCAGGCGGTCGCCATCGCGAAGGAGGCCGGCCGATGAACACCGCCACCGGAGCCACCACTTCTCCGCTGCAGCCGCGCCCCGCCGCCGACTGCCGCTACGACGTCGTCTCCCTGGGGGAGGTCATGCTGCGCCTGGACCCCGGGGAGGGGCGAGTGCGCACCGCCCGCCGCTTCGAGGTGTGGGAGGGCGGCGGCGAGTACAACGTCGCCCGCGGCCTGTCCCGTTGCTTCGGCCTGCGCGCCGGCGTCGTCACCGCGCTCGCGGACAACGAAGTCGGCCACCTCATTGAGGGGCTCATTCTGGCCGGCGGTGTGGATCCGATGATCACCTGGGCGCCATACGACGGAATCGGCCGGAGTACGCGCAACGGACTCAACTTCACCGAACGCGGCTTCGGAGTGCGCGGCGCCGTCGGCGTCTCCGACCGCGGCCATACCGCGATTGCCCAGATGCGGCCCGACGACGTCGACTTCGAGCACCTGTTCGGCACCCTGGGGGTGCGCTGGCTGCACACCGGCGGCATCTTCGCCGCCCTGTCCGAGTCGGCCGCCGAGGTGGCGGAGGCCGCCATGACCGCGGCTCGCCGCCACGGCACGATTGTCTCCTACGACCTCAACTACCGCCCCTCCCTGTGGAAGGAGATCGGCGGTATCCAGCGGGCCCAGGAGGTCAACCGGCGCCTGGCCCGGTTGGTGGACGTCATGATCGGCAACGAGGAGGACTTCACCGCCTCACTCGGCTACGAGGTGGAGGGCGTGGACGCCAATCTGTCCAAGCTCGACACCACCGCTTTTGAGCGCATGATTGAGCGGGTCACCGCCGATTTCGACAACTTCAAGGTGGCCGCCACCACCCTGCGGCAGGTCCGCACCGCCACGGTCAACGACTGGTCGGCGATCGCCTGGTCGCGCCAGACCGGCTTCGTGCGGTCCACCGAACGCCCGGGCCTGGAGATCCTCGACCGGGTGGGCGGCGGGGACTCCTTCGCCTCCGGTCTCATCTACGGGCTCATCGACACCGGGGACCTGGCCACCGCGGTCGAGTACGGCGCCGCGCACGGTGCCCTGGCTATGACCACGCCGGGTGACACCACCATGGCCACCAAGGCCGAGGTCTTGCGGCTGGCTGCCGGCGGGGGCGCACGCGTCCAGCGCTGAAGGTCAGCTGAGGGGCGGCGGTGTGCCTGTCACATCCAGGCCACCGGGTCGGCCACCACTTCTTCGAGGAGTGACCAGGCCGCGCCGGTGACACCCGGTGTCTGGTCCTCGGAGGTGGTGATCACCTCCGGCACCGACCAGCGCGAGGACAGCACCCGTTGCCGCAGCTCCGCGTCCAGCTCGGGGCGCAGAATCTCCGCCAGGGGAGCCAGATGCCCACCCAGAATCACCGTGGGGATATCGAGAATATTGATGGCGGCGCTCAGCCCTACGCCCAAGGCTCGGGCGGCCTGTGTCACCGCTGCCTGGGCCGCACTGTCCCCGGCTTCCCAGGCGTCGATGAGATCCTGCGGGCCGGCGGTCGGCTCCAGGCCGGCCGCTGCCAGAATGAGGCGGCGCCCCGCATAGCGCTCGACGCAGCCGCGGTTGCCGCAGGTGCACAGCGGCCCGGTCGGATCGACCTGAATATGCCCGAGCTCGCCCGCGAAGCCGGAATTGCCGAGCATGACCTGGCCGCCGAGCACAATGCCGGCGCCGATGCCGTTCTCCCCGGAGAGGTAGATGTAGGAGGGGGCCGAGTGTGGGGCGGCGGGCCGGTCGCGTCCGGCGGTCAGGGCACCGTAGTTGGCTTCGTTGCCCAGGCGCAGTACGAGACCATCCGGCTCGAGCGCCTGGGCCAGCTGGGGCCGTGGGTCGATCCGGTCCCACCCGAGGTTGGGCGCACGCAGCAGCGTTTCATGCGAGACCAGACCCGGCAGCGCGAGGGCGGCGCCGACCTTGCGCGCGTGCTGGACGGCATCGAGCTTGAGGACATCCGTAGTCAGCTGCGCTAGTCGGGGGAGGACCTCGGCGGGGTCGGAAGCCTCAAAGTCGTCCAGGACAATGCGCTCGGCCAGCACCTGGCCGGACAGGTCAATGGCGCGCACCGCCATGCGGGAGACGTTGATTTCCTGGCCGATGGCCACGAAGGTTCCGCAGGCCGGCGCGAGCGGAACTGCTGGGCGGCCGGGGCCGGTGGCGGGAGTCGGGTCAAGCTCGGTGAGGATGCCTGCGGCGACGAGGTCGTCGGCCAGCCTGGAGGCCGTGGACCGCGTCATGCCGGTCATGGCGGCGACGTCGGCGCGGGACACCGGCTCGGGCGCGGCGAACACCTGCGCGGCTAGCAAGGCGAGGTTGGCGGCACGCAGACTGGACTGGCGGGCGGATGCCGAGCTGGCAGGCGCCTGGGACATGAGGGATGACGACGACGTCGACGTCGCGCGGGCTTGAGACACACCTTGACCTTACCTCACGGCTGTGCCATAGTTGCGTCAACGAACAAAATCCGGCTCGAGGAGGAACCATGGTTCGTAAGCCCACCAAGGAAGACAAGTTCTCATTCGGTTTGTGGACCGTCGGCTGGCTGGCCGCCGACCCCTTCGGTGACACCACCCGCACCGCGCTCAAGCCCTGGGAGTACGCCGAAAAGCTCGCCGAGCTGGGGGCCTGGGGCATCACCTTCCACGACAACGACGTCTTCCCCTTTGACGCCACCGACGCCGAGCGCGCGGAGATTGTCGGCAAGCTCAAGGACACGGTGGACGCCACGGGCCTGACCATTGAGATGGTCACGACCAACACCTTCACCCACCCGATCTTCAAGGACGGCGGCCTGACCAACAACGACCGCTCGATCCGCCGCTTCGGGCTGCGCAAGATCCTGCGCAACGTTGACCTCGCCGCCGAACTCGGCGCCACGACCTTCGTCATGTGGGGTGGCCGTGAGGGTGCGGAGTACGACTCCTCCAAGGACCTCGGCGCGGTCTTCGACCGCTACAAGGAGGGCCTGGACACCGTCGCGCAGTACATCAAGGACCAGGGCTACAACCTGCGCATCGGCCTGGAGCCCAAGCCCAATGAGCCCCGCGGCGACATCTTCCTGCCCACCGTCGGCCACGCCCTGGCGCTCATCGCCGAACTCGACAACGGCGACATCGTCGGCCTCAACCCGGAGGTCGGCCACGAGCAGATGGCCGGGCTGAACTACACCCACGCCCTGGCGCAGGCCCTCAACGCCGGCAAGCTCTTCCACATCGACCTCAACGGCCAGAAGGGCCTCAAGTACGACCAGGACCTCGTCTTCGGGCACGGCGACCTGCTGTCCGCCTTCTTCACCGTCGATCTGCTCGTCAACGGCTTCCCCGGGGGCGGCCCCCGCTACGACGGCCCCGTCCACTTCGACTACAAGCCCTCGCGCACCGACGGCATCGACGGCGTGTGGGAGTCCGCGGCCGCCAACATGGAGATGTACATCCAGCTCGCTGAGAAGGCCAAGGCCTTCCGCGCCGACCCCGCGGTGCAGGAGGCGCTCAAGCTCTCCGGCATCTACGAGCTGAGCGAGCCGACCCTGGCGGAGGGGGAGTCGATCGCGGACTTCCTTGCCGACCGCTCCGCTTACGAGGACTTCGACGCCGAGGCCGCCGCCGCCCGCGACTACCACTACGTCGACCTCTACGAGAAGGCCGTCCAGCACCTCATCGGCTGAGCGCCGAGCGAACCAGGAATAGGAACCACACAGCGGCCGGCCACCCGAATGCACAACTGAGCGGGTGGCCGGCCGACCTTCAATGCGGAAGGAACGAATATGACCCTCGTCGCCGGCGTCGACTCCTCGACGCAGTCCTGCAAGATTGTCATCCGGGACGCTGCCACCGGCGCCCTGGTGCGTGAGGCCAAGGCCTCTCACCCGGACGGCTCCGAAGTCCATCCCGACCACTGGTGGACCGCCCTCAATGAGGTCATTGACGCCGTCGGCGGTCTCGACGACGTCGCCGCGCTGAGCGTGGGCGGCCAGCAGCACGGCATGGTGGTGCTCGACGCCGAGGGTGAGGTTATCCGCCCCGCCCTGCTGTGGAACGACACCCGCAGCGCCGGCGCCGCCCGCGACCTCATCAGCGAGCTCGGCGACGGCGATGAGGCGGCCGGGCGCCGGGGATGGGCCGACGCCGTCGGCTCGGTGCTCGTCGCCTCCCTCACCATCACCAAGCTCCGCTGGCTGGCGGACCACGAGCCCGAGAATGCCGCGCGCATCGCTGCCGTCTGCCTGCCGCACGACTGGCTCACGTGGAAGCTGTCCGGCGCTACCTCGCTGGACACTCTCGTCACCGATCGCTCCGACGCCTCCGGAACCGGCTACTTCGACTCCGTGGCCAATACCTACCGCCGGGACCTGTTGGCCCTCGCCCTGCACCGCACCGAGGCGGAGGTCCGCGACATCGTCCTGCCGCGCGTTGTGGGTCCGAATGAGGTCGCTGCTCGCGGCGGAGTCCTCACGACGCCGTCGGGCAAGCCCCGCGACCTGAGCCACCTCGTGCTCGGGCCCGGCTGCGGCGACAACGCCGGTGCGGCGCTGGGCCTGGGCCTGCGCCCGGGACAGACCTCGGTCTCCCTGGGTACCAGCGGCGTCGTCGCCGCCGTGTCCACCACCCCCACCCACGACGCCTCGGGGCTGGTCACTGGCTTCGCCGACGCGACCGGCGCCTTCCTGCCCCTGGCCTGCACGCTCAACGCCTCCCGCATCCTGGACGCCGCCAAGAAGGTGCTGGGCGTGTCCTACGACGAGTTCGACGCCCTGGCCCTGTCCGCCGAGCCCGGGGCTGGCGGCCTCGTCCACGTGCCCTACCTCGAAGGTGAGCGCACACCGAACCTTCCTGAAGCCACGGGCATGCTGACCGGGATGACGCTGGCCTCGCTCACCCCGGCCAACTACGCCCGCGCCGCCGTGGAGGGGCTGCTGTGCCTCATGGGCGCCGGGGTCGACGCCGTGCGGGCACAGGGAGTCACAGTCGACGCCGTCACGCTGGTCGGTGGTGGGGTCAAGTGGGCCGCCGCCCGCGAACTGGCGCCGGCGATCCTCGGTGTGCCCGTGGATGTTCCCGAGCCGGGCGAGTATGTGGCCAATGGCGCCGCCAAGCAGGCCGCCTGGGTCCTCGACGGCGGCGCGCAGCCGCCGGTGTGGGAGCTTGGGCCGGTCGAGCATATGAGCGCGGAGCCTCAGCCCGAGGTTCGTGCCGCCTACGACGCCGCCGCGGCGATTGTTGCTGCCTCGCAGCAGAGCTGAGCGGTTCCGCAGTCATCAATGTGACAAGGGTCCGGCGCGGGAGCGGTTGCTTCTCGCGCCGGACCCTTAGACGTCGTCGGCGCAAGGCAGCGAATGGCTGAGCCTCACCTCAGCAACTTTGACCGGTTTCGGCATGTGATAAGTGCCGGTTTCGGTACGTGACAAGTGCCGGTCTCGCGAGGGGTTTCGTTGCGAAACGCAACGAAATCATTGTGTCACCATTTCGGGGCGGGTAGTGTCACTCTTGCGGGCCAGCGCCGGCCGGCACATCCCTCGTCACCGTTTTCCATCCGGGCACATCCCAGCGAGCAACTTGCGGCGGCTCGTACCACCGCCGCGTCGCAACGCGATCGTCTCGCTGTCTTTGCCTGCCCGGATGGAGCGCTAGAGCAAAGGTAGAGTGCATGCGCACCATGACAATCCGGCGTCCGGGCCGGACCCGCCTGCTCGGGGTGGTAGCTGCGACTGCGGTTGCGGCTTCCGGCCTCGCGGTAGGAGCGGCGGCTGAACCGGCCGTGGAGCTTCAGCCCTACGCTGTCAGCTACTCCAACTTCGAATCGAGCCAACCCGACATCCCCTGGACCCCACGTGGTGAGGGCGTCACGGTCTCAACCACGAATGAGGTCCGCCGCAGCCCCTGGAACAGCCTGTACGTGACCGGTCGCACGCAGGCATGGCAGGGGGTGGAGATCTCCATCAGCGACTTCATGGAGACGGGGCAGACCTATGACGTCACCGTATGGGTCCGCCTACCCGATGGAACTTCCGCAACCCGTGCCAAGCTGACGGCCGATCAGAGCGATGGGCAATACCTCGAACTCACGCCGCTGACTGAAGTGACGGCGGATGGTTGGACCGAGCTCACCGGCAGTTACACGCCCACCGAGGGCATTGACGGCACGATCTACGTCGAGCTGGAGGATGCCACCGCTTCCTTCTACATCGACGATGCGGCTATCACCGCCTACGACTGTGGGCGCGGACCGGTGGACGACTCCACGCCGCTGGTCGAGGCGCTGCCCTATCCGGTGGGTGTGGCAGTGACGGCCAATACGCTTCAGGGGGAGGCTCTGGACCTGGTTAACCAGCACTTCAACCAGGTCACGCAGGAGAACTTCATGAAGCCCGAGGCCTGGTACAACGACGACCACACCTTCGTCACCGACAACGAAGAGGCCAACGCCGTCATGGACTGGGCCCAGGCCAATGGCGGTCGCGTCTACGGACACGTGCTGGTCTGGCACTCCCAGACCCCGGAGTGGCTCTTCCAGCACGAGGACGGCACCTTCCTATCCGCCGACTCCGAGGCCGACAAGCAGGAGTTGCGCGACCGGATGCGGACCCACATCAATAACGTCGCCAAGTACCTCTCCGACCGTTACGGCCAGTTCGGCTCCGAGACGAACCCACTGGTCGCCTTCGACGTCGTCAATGAGGTCATTGCCGACTCCGCCTCCCCGGAGACCGACGGGCTGCGCGACTCCTACTGGTACCAGATCCTGGGGGAGGAGTTCATCGACGACGCCTTCATCTACGCCAACGAGGCCTTCAACTCCACCTATGCCGCCCCCGGTGCCGACCACCCGGTGACTCTGTTCATCAACGAGTACAACACCCAGTACGGCACCGACTCCTCTTCGAAGACGGGCCGCTACCACGCACTCGTTGAGCGTCTGGTAGAGCGCGGTGTCCCGATCGACGGCGTGGGGCACCAGTTCCACGGCTGGCTCACCGACGACGTCGAGGGCTTCGGAGCTGCCATGACCGCCTTCGATGACCTGCCAGTGGTTCAGGCGGTCACCGAGCTGGATGTCCCCACGCGCACCGGCACGCCCGTGGATACCCAGACCCTTCTGGACCAGGGACGCTTCTACCAGCGGCTGTTCGAGATGTTCGCCGAGCAGGACGCCAAGCAGGACCTGTTCTCGGTGACTTTGTGGGGCCTGGTCGATTCCGGCTCATGGCGCTTCTATGACGGCGATCCGCTGCTGTTCGACCCCTACTACAACGGCAAGTGGGCCTATGCGGCGGCGGTCGGCCAGGAGATTCCGGACAGTCCGCTCTCATGCACCGCTCCGACGCCGACCGCTGAGCCGTCCGCCACGGCGGACACCGAGCCGGCCGCCCCGGTGGCCTCGCCCACGGACGACGCCGGCGTTGAGCCGACGGCGAGTGCAGAAACCGTACCGCCGACGAGCGTAGCGACGAGTGCCACAGCGGCCACCGGCGCTGGCCCGCTTGCTCGCACGGGCGCGGAGATGCTGCTGCTGCCGGTCGCAGCCTTACTCCTCACCGGAGGAGCGCTCACGCTGCGGGCGCGGCGGCGATTGCAGTAAGCCGAGCGGGAACGTGGCCGTAGTTGTGCTTTGAGCCCTGGGGCAGGGCGCGGCGGCAGCTCCGGCGCGTCCCGGTCTTTCAAGCCTACGGCTGGAAGGTACGACCTGGCCGCAGGGAGCTTCGGCGGAGGGCGCTACCCGCCGGGGCCGCGGGAGGGTGCGATGAGACGTCATCGCACCCTCCCGTCGTGTCGACGAGCGGCAACAGCGCCCGGGCGGCGCGCTGCAATGAGACGATGGGAGCCGAGCAGGAAGGCTCTCGTCGCGGGCGAGGGGCTCGGGTACCCGTGAGTGGCAGGGTTGTCACCGGCCAGGGCCGAGGCGGTCCTGCGGAGGCATTAGGTATCCGCGCGTGGCGGGGCCGTCGACATGCGCTCCACCAGACGCGTGGGGATCTTGACCGAGCCGATGGTCCGCCGGGTCCCCGCCGAATCATCGGCAAGGTCGAGGGCTGCCTCCACGGCGCGTGCCCCCATGGTCTCCAGTGCCTGGTGGATGGTGGTCAGTGGCGGCGCGGCGTACTCGGCGAGGAAGGTGTCGTCATAGCCGACCACGCTGAGGTCGGAGGGTACCGATACTCCTCGCTCGCGTGCCGCCTCATAGACCCCGATGGCGGATACGTCGCAGGCGCACATGATGGCGGTCGGGCGGCGGTCCGGCTCCAGGTCCAGCAGGGTCAGTCCGGAGCGCAGGCCAGTTGCATAGGTATAGCTGTCCCCAAGCACGAGGGCGGGATCGACGTCGAGACCGGCGTCCATCATGGCCGAGCGAAAGCCGAGTAGGCGTTCACGGGCTGGCAGGGAACGCTCCGGGCCGGCGACGAAAGCAATGCGGGTGTGTCCGAGGGACAGCAGATGCTGCGTAGCTGCCATGCCCCCGTTCCAGTTCGTGGAGGAGATCTCCAGGACGCCGTCGGGCGTCTCCTGGGCGGGGTCGACGGTGATGACGGGAAGTTGCAAGGACCGGGCGGCTTCGACCTGCGTATTCGACAGAGCCATGGTGACGACGATGAGTGCCAGGTGTCCTTGTGTTCCCAGCTGTTTGACCCAGTGATCGGAACCGGCCTCGCGGTGGTCGGTGAAGGTACGCACATCCAAGACAGCGCGGCGATCGTGAGCCGCGGCCACCGCACCGGCCAGAACCCGATTGGTGTAGTAGGTGTCCAACGAGTCGAAGACGATGGTGACGATCGGAGAGCTGCGATCGATCGATGTAGGCGCCTCGTAGCCGAGTTCCTCGGCAAGGTTGAGGACCTGGCGACGTGTGCGGGCGGAAACGTCCTGACGACCGTTGATCGCTTTGGACACGGTCGCGCGAGAGACATTCGCGGCCGCGGCAATGGTGTCAAGCGTGACGCGTTCGCGTGAAGCCACAGCATCCTCCGTTCTCCGGTCGCCGCCGGCCGATGTCGACGCAATAGGTGTGCTCAGCAAGCGTAATGGGGATGACGATCGCAGGGGATAACCCGCGCACATGGTGACGATGACGTAAGCCTGGCGCGCTTGCTCCACACGTCATACGCTTACACTAAAGCGATAACTCTCGATACTATCCGAAATAGACCTTGAGGTCTGTGCCTCCGAAACCTGAAAGGCTTCGTCCATGGCCCTTCTCCCCTCACCACTCGGCACCCTGCCGCCGGCAACCGTCATCGAGCCCGTAGACTTCGACTCCTTCTGGGC
Source organism: Actinomyces sp. MRS3W (assembly GCF_032465695.1). Taxonomy (NCBI): domain Bacteria; kingdom Bacillati; phylum Actinomycetota; class Actinomycetes; order Actinomycetales; family Actinomycetaceae; genus Actinomyces; species Actinomyces sp. MRS3W. The sequence goes on along the minus strand of NZ_JAWDJJ010000087.1, from coordinate 14,109 downwards.
GCGTACGCTCCTCGCGGCGCGCACCGTTGACCTGGCTGTCCAGCGCAGCGCCGTTGAGCAGCCACTCACCGAAATCCACTATTGGGATCTAACCTTCAGTGGCTTCGGGGGGAACCGGGTCCATGCGTGGCTGTCACGACCGGCGAGCCAGGACGGACGCAGCCTGCCCTGCGTGGTTCAGATTCCCGGCTATGGCAGGGGACGCGGCCTGGCCGGGGAGAACCCACTTGTGGCTGCGGCCGGCTTCGCACACCTCCTACTGGATGTGCGCGGACAGGGCTTCGGTTACGGCACCGGTGGCGATACGCCGGACCCTGACGCCGGCGCTCCGGAAACCCCCGGCGTGGTCACGCGCGGCATCACTTCTCGCGAGACCTACTACTACCGTCGTCTCATCGTGGACGCCGTGCGCGGCGTTGATGCAGTGCGCGCCTTGCCCGACATTGACTCCGACCGCGTCTTCGTTATGGGAAACTCTCAGGGCGGCGGCGTCGCCCTGGCGGTTGCCGGGCTCGTTCCCGATCTGCTCGGCGTCACCGTCTCCGTCCCCTTCTTGTGTGACATTCCCGCCGTGTACCAGGTGGCGCAGGGGGAGCCCTATGCCGAGTTGGCGCGGTACCTCGCGGTCCGCCGTGACGGACGCGAGCAGGTGCTGCAAACCCTCGCCTATGTCGACGGCGTCAACCATGCACGGCGCGCGCATGCACCGTCCCTGTGGGCGCTGGGGCTGCGAGATACCTGTTGTCCCACCGTGGGTGGGCAGCAAGCCCTGGCTGCTTATGCGGGCACGGCCGATGTGGAGATCTACCCCGACAACGGCCACGAGGCGGGAGAGTTCCACTTTGTGCGCCGCCAACTGGAATGGCTTCGTGAACGGTGCGCCAGCACTCCGACGTGCTAAAAGTTTCGAAGAGCGGCAATTAATGGCAATCAGCGCGCAAACTCTGGGTAAGGACGTATAAGAGCTGCAATTCCGCCGTTTGATAATGAGATTGCCGCAAGACAAATAGCTTGACGGGGGTGCGATGGGGGGCTAAGCTGGCACGGTCTTCAGCGAACGGAGCAGCGAAAACATTCGCTACTCCGTCAAGTCACAAGGAGGTGATGCTTCGTGGCAGAGGTAGCCCAGGTGACCGCCCCGCAGGCGGAGGTTACGTTGGCAGCTCCTGCGCTTACGGTTCCGGACGCCCCCCGCGGTCGAGGTGCGAGAGCGGGCCGCAAAGGCTCCCCTAAGCGCAAGAGCAGTCGTCGCGGCGACTGGCAGCTTTACACGCTCGTCGTTGTCCCGGTTATCTGGTTCATCATTTTCCGCTACGCTCCCATGGTCGGCAACGTCATTGCCTTCCGTCGGTTCGTTCCAGGCGGGTCGATGTACGGCGAGGAGTGGGTGGGCCTCAAATACATCCGGATGTTTATCGCCGACCCAACCTTCTGGCGGGTGTTCCGCAACACGGTCATTATCGGATTCTCGACTCTGCTCGTATCCTTTCCGGCGCCGATCATTCTGGCGTTGCTCCTTAATGAAGTCCGGAGGACCTGGTTCAAGAAGATCGTGCAGACAGTCTCCTACCTGCCCCACTTCCTGTCGATGGTCATCATCGCCGGTATCATCATGGAGGTCGTCGCTGTTGACGGTCCGATTAACGCCGTCATCACCGCTCTGGGGGGTCAGGCGGTCAACTTCATCCAGACCGCCAAGGCCTTCGTCCCCATCTATGTCATCTCCGACGTGTGGCAGACCGTCGGCTGGGGCACCATCCTCTACCTCGCCGCCCTTACCACGATCGACGAATCCTTGTACGAGGCGGCGCAGATTGACGGCGCCAACCGGTGGCAACAGACCTGGCACATCACACTGCCGGGCATTCGCCCCACCATCGTCACCCTGCTCATCCTCAACGTCGGCTCCTTCCTGGCCGTGGGCTTTGAGAAGATCCTGCTCATCTACAACCCGCTGACCTATGAGACCGGTGACGTCATCTCGACCTACCTGTACCGCGTGGGTCTGCAATCCTCGAACTTCAGCTACGCCGCGGCCATCGGCCTGTTCGAATCGGCGATCGGCCTCATCATGGTGCTGTCGGCCAACCTGGCGTCCCGCAAGTTCGCCAAGACGAGTCTGTGGTGATCTGACATGGCCATTCAAAACAGCAAGTACGACTCGCGCAGCTACAAGGTCTTCCGAGTCATTAACACCATCATCCTCCTCGGCGTCATCTTCGTGACGCTCTTCCCCTTCCTCAACGTCGTCGCTAAGTCCTTCTCCAGTGAGGCGGCGATCTCCGCGGGAGAGGTGGGCCTGGTCCCCAAGGGATTCAACCTCACCACCTACAAGATCGTGCTCGCCGACTCGGCCTTCTGGATCGGATATCGCAACACGATCATCTACACGGTGGTGGCCACCTTCATCGCACTGGTGCTGACCACGGCCTTCGCCTACGTGCTGTCCAAGAAAGACCTCAAGGGCCGAAGCGCCCTCGTCGGATTCGCCGTCTTCACGATGTTCTTCAACGGCGGCCTCATCCCCAACTACATCCTCATCACCAACCTCGGCCTCAAGAACACGATCTGGGCAGTGGTGCTGCCCAACGCCATTAACGTCTTCAACCTGCTGGTGATGAAGTCCTTCTTCGAGGGACTGCCGCACGAGCTGGAGGAAGCGGGCGAGCTCGACGGCCTGGGCACATACGGGATCCTCTTCCGCATTGTGCTGCCGCTGTCCAAGGCGATTATCGCCACCATGTTCCTGTTCTACGCCGTTGCCAACTGGAATGCGTGGTTCGGCGCCTTTCTGTACTTCGACAACAAGGACTTGTTCCCGGTGACGATCTACCTGCGCAACATGCTCGCCGGAGTCACCACCTCCGACTCGCTCGGTGGAGGCACGGCCGACCAGACGCAGATCTCCTCCAACCTCAGGTCGGTGACCATGGTGCTGACCTCGCTGCCGATCCTGTGCGTCTACCCCTTCGTACAGAAGTACTTCGTCACCGGCGTCACCCTCGGATCGGTTAAGGGGTGAACTGGCGCCAATCCAATCGCACCACGGCCCTCACCCATCTTATCAGCTTCCCAACCACCTCGACCACACATCCACCCGCTCGGCCGACCGGCCGGTCACAGCAGAAAGGCACTCGACGATGAGTCCTCGACACACCATGGGCAGTCTTTTCAACCGCGGCATCACCCGCCGCCAAGCGGGCGCGCTGCTCTTCAGTACCGCCGCGGCGGCGACTTTGGTCGCGTGCGGCTCCGATTCCGGCTCCAGTGAATCGGCAGAAGGAGCGACGAACACCGCCGCCGCCATGGAGGACTTCGCCGCAGACACTTCTTTCAAGGCGAGCGAACCGCTGACCTTCAGTTGCTTGTTTTCCGACCATCCCAACTATCCCTACAAGGCAGACTGGATGCTGCTGGAGGAGATCACCAGTCGCACTAACGTCACCTTGGACATGACGATCGTGCCCATGTCCGACTACGAGGACAAGCGTTCCCTGCTCATCTCCTCCGGAGACGCCCCGTTCATCCTGCCTAAGACCTACCCCGGCCAGGAAGCCTCCTTCGTCTCCTCCGGCGCAATCCTGGCGGTGTCCGACTACTTCGACCTCATGCCGAACTTCCAGAAGAAGGTCGCCGACTGGCAGATGGACGAGGAACTGGACACCCTGCGCCAGGCCGACGGGTCCATCTACGTCCTACCCGGCCTGCACGAGGAGATCTGGCCCGACTACACCTTCGAGATCCGCAAGGACCTCCTGGATGAGCAGAACCTTGAGTTACCCACCACGTGGGAGGAACTTCAGGATGTCATCGCCAAGGTGCAGGAACGCCACCCGGATATGAAGGGGATCTCCGACCGCTTCGAGGGGCTGAGCATGCTCAACCTCGCGGCGGTCTCTTACGGTACCCAGTCCGGCGGTTCCTGGGGCATGACCACGCTCGCCGAATGGGATGAGGCCAGCGAGTCCTTCATCTTCTGCGGCACCTCGGAGAACTACAAGGCCATGGTCACCATGCTGCGCGGCATGGTGGACGCCGGCGTGCTCGACCCCAATTCCTTCACCCAGGACGAGGACACCGCCGTCAACACCTTCACCACAGGCAAGTCCATCGCCATCGGCACGAACTCCCAGTACGATGTCAGCTACAACACGACCATGAAGGAGACCCTCGGCGAGGGCAACTACGAGGTTGTCAAGATCCTGCAGCCGGCCGGCCCCGCCGGCGCCCTCATCGGCGGTACCCGGCTCGAGAACGGCATCATGATCTCCGCCAAGGCCGCCGACGACCCGAACTTCGTCGCCATGATGCAGTTCATCGACTGGCTGTGGTATTCCGACGAGGGCGAGGAGTTTGCCAAGTGGGGCGTGGAGGGTACCACCTACACCAAGGCTGAAGACGGCACCCGCACCCTTGTGGAGGACATCGACTACAACGGCCTCAACCCCTCCGGAACCAAGGACCTGCGTGTCGAGTACGGATTCTCCGGCGGCGTCTTCGCCTATGGCGGCACCACCGAATTGCTGCACTCCATGATGCTGGACCGTGAGCTGGCCTGGCAGGAGGAAATGGCCGCGACCCACACCCAACGGCCGATCGACCCGCCGGCCCCGCTGGACGAGACCCAGCGAGAGCAGGCTACCCTCCTGCTCACCCCGCTGCAGGACTACGTCATGCAGGAGACGCTCAAATTCATCACCGGGCAGCGCGACCTGTCCGAATGGGACACCTACGTCACCGAATGTGAGGCCAAGGGCGTGTCCTCCTACATGGAGATCGTCAACACCGCCAGGGCCAACTATGTGGAGAACAATGGTTGAGACTCCCGTAGGTGTGGGTGACCCGCGGCAGCGGGCCACCCACACCCCCGCCCCCTTCGCCAACACCCCGGGTAGCTCTCCCTCCGACATGGCCGAGCCTGCCGACGACGCTTTCGGCAACTCCTTCCTCATGCGGGCCAGCTCCGTCATCTACCAGGCGGCCGCGCTCGGGGTGGGGGCGCTGCCCCTCATCGTGCCGGCCGCCGTCGGCCTGGTCGTCCTCGACGGCGCCTCGGCCTGGTCTTTGGTCACTATGGCCCTGATCTGGACATTCGCGCTCACCGCCCTGCCCGCCGTCGTGTATGCGGTCACGTGGCCCGGCTGGACCACCGACCCCTCGGCCCGCCGCCGCATGGCGGCGCTGTGGCGCGGCTGGGCGGGGGCAATCGCCCAGTTCGGCCCCATCGCCCTGGGCGCCGTCGTGCTGCTCCTGGGACTGACGGGTTCGGCCGCGGGCGCGGGGAGCGGCCTGCGCCTGGCCATCGTCGTGTTCCTGGCCGTCCTCGGACTGTACGTCGGGCGGGCGGGCACGATCGTCGCCCTGTTCAGCTTCAAGACCTCCGACCTGCTCGTCCTCACCCTGGTCATGATGCTGCGCGACGCCTCCGGCACCCTGTTCCTCGCCGCCATCGGGGCGGCGGGCCTGCTCATTGCCTTCCATGCCCCGGTCTTCCTCATGGTCGCCTGGGTGCCGCTGTGCGCTCTGGCCGCACCGGCCACCCGTGGACAGCGCCGGATTCTTACCGAACAGTTCACGGTGCAGGGCGCCGGATCCACCACCCCAGCGGAGACCTGACATGCATCTGCCCACCCACCTCATGCACGGCGGCGACTACAACCCGGAGCAATGGGACGACAGCACCATTGACACCGACTTGGACGCGCTGGCGGCAGCCGGCATCAATACCCTCACCCTTAACGTATTCGGCTGGGCGGAGCTGCAAACCGGCCCCGAGGCCTTCGCCTTCGCCCGCCTGGATGCGCTCATGGACCACGTCCATGCCCGCGGTTTCGGCGTCATCCTGGCCACCCCGACCGCGGCCCTGCCGCCGTGGCTGGTCAAGGCCGATCCCACCACCATGCGCGTCGACTTCGAAGGACGCCGACATGGCTACGGGCAGCGGCATCATTTCTGTCCCAGCTCCCCGACTTTCCGCGACTACTCCCAGCGCATGGCCGAGGCGCTGGCGCGGCGCTACCACGCCCATCCGGCGTTGCTTGCCTGGCATCTGGGCAACGAGTACGGCGGTGTCTGCTACTGCCAGACCTGCACCGCCGGATTCCACCGCTGGCTGCTTGAGACCCACGGGAGCCTGGAGCAGCTCAACCACGACTGGTGCACACAGATCTGGTCCCACCGTTTCACCGACGTGGACGAGATCCCCGCTCCCAACGCGCTCACCGAGCATTGGGGCGGCCCCTACCGCAGCGGCTTCCCCATCATGAGCCTCGAGTACAAGCGCTATATGACCGCTCAGTTCTCCGCCTGCCTCGAGGGGGAGGCCGAACGCATCCGCCACTGGGATACCGACCACCCGGTGACGACCAACCTCATGGGCGCCTACGAGCACCTCGACTACTTCCGCTTCGCCGCCGGCCTCGACGTCGTGGCCTGGGACAACTATCCACGCTCGGCGCGGGCCTGGCCGGAGATGGCCTTCAACCACGCGCTCATGCGCGGAGTCGGGCGGGGCAAGCCCCTGTGGCTCATGGAACAGGCCCCCGTCGCGACCACCTGCCGCACCGTCAACCCCACCCGCGGGCCCGGCGTGCTGCGCCGGTGGAGCCTGCAAGCGGTGGCCCACGGCGCCGACAGCGTGCTGCACTTCCAGATGCGCACCGCGCCGGCCGGCTCGGAGATGTGGTTCGGTGGCATCCTCGATCACCGCGGCCGCACCGACACCCGCGCCTACCGAGAGGCCGCCGCACTCGGGCAGGAGCTGAGCCGGCTGGGCAGCCTGGTCGGTACCCGGGTAGATACCCGCGCCGCCGTCCTCATGGACTGGGACTCCTGGTGGTACCGGCAGCTCGTTGACGGCCACTCCGACTACCTGACCGTCCCCGGCGAGGCACAGGAATGGCATGAGGCCCTCGCCCGGCACCTCGGTGGCGTTGACGTCACCGACGGGCGCGGCGAGCTCAGCCACTACGCGATCATCGTCGCCCCCTGCCTGTACATGGCTCACGACGACGTCATCGACGCGCTGCGGCGGTACGTTGCCGACGGCGGGATACTCGTGGCCGGACCGCTGTCCTTCGCCACCGCATCCACTGGCAGGGTGCTCATCGATGCGCGCGTGGACGAGCTGCTCGGCTGCCAGATTGAGGAGCGGGACGCCCGCGAGCCCGACGACGGCGTCGAGCTGACGCTCCCCGACGGTACCGTCGACACCGCCCACCACATCTTCGAGGTGCTGCGCCCTACCAGCGGGCAGGCGGTGGGGCAGTGGTGCACCGCCTGGTTCGCCGGCGGGGCGGCGATCATCCGCCACGACTTCGGACGCGGCACCGTGATGCGCGTGGGGGCCAGCCTCAGCCAGGCCGGCCGGCGTCGCCTCATTGCGAGCCTGGTCAGCCCCGCACCCGGGCACCCGCTGGTTGGGGATATGGAGCATGTCAGCCGCAGCGGTCCCAGCGGCACCGTGGACTTCCTCATCAATCATGACTCGGTGCCGCTGACCTGGACCGTGCCGCAGGCAGCCACCGATCTGCTGAGCGATGCCCCGGTTCTCGCGGGAAGCACCCTGACCATCCCCGCCGGGGGCGTGCGCATTGTGCGGCGCGCCGGCAGCTTCGAGGCCGGGGACGGCTCTCCCACTCCGCAGCGACGTCAGCCGAAACCCGCACAGGAGTGAGACCCCATGCCATCCGTCATGCCCTTCGCCACCAGCTCGCCCATGTGGCTGGAGCCATCCACCAAGCCCTGGGCGGGTGTCTACACCCCGCGCCTGCTGGGAGACGACCCGCTGGTGGCACAGGCGGCCGACGACTGGAGACGGCTCGCCGCCCAGGCCCCCGCCGCAGCGGTCAACCGGGAACTCAGCATCACGACGGTGCACGACCTGGCCATACCGGCCGACACGGCCGACACGGACGACGCGGTCGACCCCACGACGCAGGCCGATCTGAACGATGCGGCTGATCTGCCGGACGCCCTGGCCCAGGCCGCACGCGTCGTCGTCGCGCAGGCACCTCCCGGCCCCGAGGGCTACGCAATCGTGCGGGATGCGGCGGGCAATGTCGCCGTCGTCGGGGCGGACGGAGCCGGCGCCCTGTACGGCACCCTGCGGCTACTCGTCGTCGGCCCCGAGCGACTGCTGGGGGATGAGGACGCCATCACCTCCGCGCCCGACCTGACCCTGCGCATGCTTGACCACTGGGACAACCTGGTACCCCACCCCGTCATGGGGACGATCGAACGGGGCTACGCAGGCGACTCGGTGTTCTTCGAGGCCGGTGGCCTGGCCCAGGACACCGCCCGCATCGACGACTACGGGTTGGTTCTGGCCTCTCTCGGCATCAACGCCGTATGTCTCAACAACGTCAACGTTCACGCCATGGAGTCCACGCTGCTGCGCGAGCGGCTCGACCTGGTGAAGACGATCGCCTCAATTCTGCGCCGCCACCACGTGGCCACCTTCGTCGCGGTCAACTTCGCTGCGCCCATGACGGTCGGCGGTCTGGACACCTGCGACCCGCTGGATGAGCGCGTGGCCCAGTGGTGGCGGGAGACAACCGACGGCGTCTACGCGGCCATCCCCGACCTGGGCGGATATGTGGTCAAGGCCGACTCCGAGGGGCAACCCGGCCCCTTCGCCTACGGGCGTGACCACGCCGACGGCGCCAATATGCTCGCGGCCGCACTCGCCCCGCACGGCGGAACGGTCATGTGGCGGTGCTTCGTGTACAACCACCGCCAGGATTGGCGCGATCGCAGCCTGGACCGGGCGCGAGCCGCCTATGACCACTTCATGCCGCTGGACGGGCGCTTCGCCGACAACGTGCTGCTCCAGATCAAGCATGGCCCACTCGACTTCCAAGTGCATGAGCCCGTCTCCCCACTCCTGCTGGGGCTCAAACGCACCCGGGTGGCCCTGGAACTCCAGATCGCCCAGGAGTACACCGGGCATCAGTGGGACACCTACTTCCTGCCCACCGCCTGGCGGGAGGTACTCGACCTCGACGTCGCCGACGACGGCGGCACCAACTTCAGCGACGACCTCGCCTCCCGGCCCGGCTCCGCCATCGTCGCCGTCGCCGGAGTAGGGCGGGACTGGAACTGGACCGGCAACACCTTCTCCCAAGCCAACCTCTACGGCTACGGACGGCTCGCCTGGGACCTGCACGCAAGCGGACGAGACATTGCCGCCGAATGGGCGACCGCCTCCTTCGCCGGAGACGATGCCCTCAGCGAGGCGCTGACCGCCATCCTGCTGACCTCCCGCGAAGCCTACGAGAACTACACCTCCCCGCTCGGTGTCGGATTCATGGTGACCCCGGGCGATCACTACGGCCCCAACATTGACGGCTACGAATACTCCCCCTGGGGCACCTACCATTTCGCAGACCGCGACGGCGTCGGGGTGGACCGCACACCCACCGGATCGGGATACACCGAGCAGTACCCGCCGGCGCTGGCGGCGCGCTACCGCACGGTGGCCACCTGCCCGGAGCGACTCATGCTCTTCTTCCATCACCTGCGCTACGACCACGTGCTTCCCGAGTCCGGGGTGCCGCTCATCCAACGCATCTACGACACCCACTTCGAGGGTGTGGAGCAGGTGCGGGCCATGCGCCAGCGGTGGGAGGCGGTGCGCAAGCAGATCCCCGAACGCATCCGCGCCGACATCGACCGCCGCTGGCAGGCGCAGGAGCACAACGCCATCGAGTGGCGCGACCAGGTGTGCACCTACTTCCTGCGCCACAGCGGCATCCCCGACGCTGCCCGGCGCACCATCTATCCCTGACCCGTCACCCGTGGCCGTCGTCTTCGGCAACTAGCCCAATCCTCTAGCCCGACCCCCAGAAAGAAGCGCCCCATGTCACCAACCTCTTCTCAGTCCGGACTCGAGCTGCCCGCCACCATGCGCGCCAGCGTGCTCAAGGAGCGCGGCGTCGTCGTCATGGAGGAGCGGCCCGTGCCCGTGCCCGACCGCGACCAGGTGCTCGTGCGCATCGAATCCGTGGGCGTATGCGGCTCCGACGTCCACTACTACCAACACGGCAGGATCGGAGACTTCGTCGTCGACCAGCCCCTCATCCTCGGGCACGAGTCAGCCGGCACCATCGTCGCCGTCGGGGCCGACGTCGACCCCGCCCGGCTGGGGCAGCGGGTCTCCATCGAGCCGCAACGCTGCTGCCGCGTATGCGAGTACTGCAAGCGCGGGGAGTACAACCTATGCCCACACATCGAGTTCTACGCCACCCCGCCCATCGACGGCAGCTTCTGCGAATACGCCCTCATCCAGGACGACTTCGCCCACGCCATCCCCGACACCATGTCCTTCGACGCCGCCGCCCTCCTGGAACCCCTGAGTGTCGCCATCGCCGCCGTGCGCAAGGCCCACATCAGCGTGGGCGACAGCGCGCTGATCGCCGGAGCCGGACCCATCGGCGCCGTCGTTGCGCAGGTGGCCAGGGCTTACGGGGCCAGCAGCGTCGTCGTCACCGACCCCATTGAAGAGCGCCGCCGCACCATCCTGGAACTCGGAGCCACCGAGGCCTGCGCTCCCGGCGCGGAGGCGCTCGCGGGACGCGCCTTCTCCGCGTTCTTCGACGCGACCGGGGTCACCGCCGCCGTCGTCGATGGCATTAAGCGCGTCAAGGCGGGCGGCAGCGCCGTCATCATCGGCATGGGCGACGACGACATGCTGCTGCCGGTCTCCTATATCACCAGCCACGAGGTCAACGTGACCGGCATCTTCCGCTACCACAACACCTGGCCCACCGGTATCGAGCTGGTCGCCTCCGGCACAGTCGATCTCGACCGCCTCGCCACCGACCACTACGGGCTCGCCGACGTCGAGATCCCCCTGCGGGACAAGCCCGCTCCCACCACTCTCAAGAGCATGGTCCACCCCCAGCGCTGACCCCGCTGCGATCCACCGCCCCGAACGACAGAAACGAGTACCACTGTGTCCAACATCTTCCACGTCTCCCCGTCCGGCTCCGACACCGCCTCCGGTGATGCGGCGGCGCCACTGCGCACCATCAACCGGGCGGCGCAGGTGGCTATGCCTGGTGACACCGTCCTCATCCACGACGGCGTGTACCGGGAGTGGGTCAAGCCGCCGCGCACCGGTCGCGGGGAGGACCGGCGAATCACCTTCGCCGCGGCCCCCGGGGAGCACCCGGTGGTTAAGGGGTCCGAGCAGGTGACCGGCTGGGAGCCGGAGGGCGACGGCGTGTGGCGGGCGGTGCTGCCCAACGCCATGTTCGGGGATTTCAATCCGTTTGCTGTGGAGGTTGAGGGGGACTGGATCGTCTATCCCTCGCGCACCGCCCCCCGTAAGCACCTGGGTGAGGTGTACCTGGACGGCAGGAGCTTGCGGGAGGTGGCTAGTTGGGAGGAGGTGGTTGCTCCGGTGCGCCGCGAGGAGGACGTGGACCAGTGGACCGGCACGCCGGAGCCGGTGCGTGATCCGGACTGGACCCTGCGCGTGTGGTACGCGCAGGTTGGCGAGGAGTCCACGACGGTGTGGGCGAACTTCGGGCAGACGGACCCGAATACGGCGCTGGTGGAGATCAATGTGCGCCGGAGCGTGTTCTACCCGGTGGTGCACCACATCAACTACATCACGGTGCGTGGTCTGGAGTTGGCGCAGGCGGCTACGCCGTGGGCGCCGCCGACGGCGGACCAGCCCGGCTTGATCGGGCCGAACTGGGCCAGGGGCTGGGTTATTGAGGACTGCGACATCCATGATGCCAAGTGCTGCGGTGTGTCCTTGGGGAAGGAGAACTCCTCCGGGGCGAACTGGGCCACCGAGCGCCTGGACAAGCCGGGCTACCAGTACCAGCTCGAGGCGGTGTTCTCGGCACGGCGGGTGGGCTGGTCCAAGGAGCTGGTCGGCTCGCACGTGGTGCGTCGCAATAATATTCATGATTGTGGGCAGACCGGGATTGTTGGGCATTTGGGGTGTGTGTTCTCGTTGATTGAGGACAACCACATCCACCACATTGCCACCAAGCGTGAGTTCTACGGGTATGAGATCGCCGGTATTAAGCTGCACGCGGCCATTGACGCGATCATTCGGCACAACCTCATCGAGGACTGCACGCTGGGTACGTGGCTGGATTGGCAGGCTCAGGGAACGCGGGTGGCCCGCAATATCTACCGGGGTAACACCCGTGACCTGTTCATCGAGGTCAGTCACGGCCCCTACCTGGTGGACCACAACATCTTCGCCTCACCAGTATCCCTGGAGGGCCACTCGCAGGGCGGCGCCTACGTCAACAATCTCGTGCTCGGCGTGGTCGCCAACCAACCGATCATCGAGCGCCCCACGCCCTACCACCTGCCGCACTCAACGCAGGTGGCCGGATACGCGGCGATCCGCGGCGGCGACGACCGCTACATCGCCAACGTGTTCCTGTCGGCCGTGGGGGAGGCTGCCTTCGTCAATCCGCCGGCCCACCGGCGTATCAGCGACGGCACCGCCCTGTTTGACGGCCACCCCCACGGGGTGGAGGCCTACCTCGCCCAGGTCAACGACCCCTCGCGCGGAGACCACGAGCGCTTCGAGGGGGTGGCGCTGCCGGTGCACGTGCGCGACAACGTCTACGGCAACGGCGCGCCGGCCTACGACTCCGAGACCCGCTCGATGCATCTGGGGCACGCATGCGCCGCCGTCGAGGAGGCCGCGGACGGCCTGTACCTGGTGACCGAGCTGCCGGAGGCTTTCGCCGAGGCCGCCTCGACGACGGTGGCGGGCCGCGACCTGGGACGCGCCTGGTATCCCGACGCCGCCTGGGAGAACCCCGACGGCACCGAGGCCTTCGCCGACGTCGATCTGGTGGGAACGGTCAAGGAGCATGACGCCGCCTACCCGGCCGGTCCCCTCGCGCACCTGCCCGCGGGACGCACGCGGGTGCGGATCTGGTGAGAGGCCCGCTCGGGCGGCGACTGGGCGCCGCCGGCGAGGAAGGTCCTCCGCGCTCCTTGCGTGATCGCGGAGGCTGAGGCGGCTGTCGGTGTGCTGTCAGTCGTCGTTCGAGCTGTTGGTGTCTGCCAAGGGGTCGGTTGAGGGGACGGCGAGGGACGTGCGCGTGGTGGATGCGAACTCGGGGATTTCAGCCAGGGCAGGCTCGAGGATGGCGTGGAAGTTCTCGATCTGCTCGTCGATCGCTTCCTCTGGCCCCCAATAGGTTAACCTGGCGGAGAGTGAGGTTTTCTCATCAGGGTAGGACTGGTGCGTATCCTGTGTTGAGGTTGAGGATGACCAGGGCGGTGGCGGTGATCTTGGTGATGGCCCTGGGGTCGAGGGTGACGTGCTTGAGGGCCTTGAAGTCCTTGAGTAGGGCGTTTGCCCTCTCAGCGGGTGCCCGCATGGCGCCCTGGAAGGCGTTGTACGCCTCCTGCTTGATGCCCAGCTCCTTGCCCTTGAACGGTGTCTTGACCCCGATCCCGGCGCCCTGGTAGCCCTTGTCCGCCAGGGTCGGCATCCCCTGGCTCGCGGCCTTGTGAACAGCCCCCAGGACGTGAGTGCGGGCTGCTGTCAGGTCGTGGGTGGAACCAGGCTCCACCGGGGCCACCCACACCGGGTAGCCAGTGGAATCGGTGAGCACCTGGACGTTTCCGCCGAAGGCCTTGTGCTTACCCGAGTACCACAGGTGCTTCCCGGACTCGCTTCGCTCATCCACCCTGTCGGTGTGGATCAGGGTGCCGTCCAGGCACACGTAGGACTCGCCTGCCTCAACCAGCTCCTTGAGGGTGTCGATCAGGTCAGGGGCGTGCTGGCTGATCACGTCCAGCGCCTCGTGAAGGTACCGGTAGGCCGTGGCGATCGAGATGCCACTGTCCCTGGCCAGGACGCGCACGTTGGTGGCCTCGACAAGCCATCGCAGCACCATGACCGTCTGGGACCAGCAGGTCGCTGCCCGCTGGTGGGGGCGGATGTCGTGGGCCCGGCGGTGGTCGGCCAGCCAGCGGGTCACGGTGCGGGCGGTGGCGTCGGGAACGTCCAGGGTGGCACGATAGGACAGCACGCGGGGACCTCGCATTCAGGGAGATTCTTTGGTCAGAACCCATCCTGGACGCGCTCCCCGCGTGCACCCCCGCGCGACACGCACC
>NZ_JAWDJJ010000086.1:0-20251 GCF_032465695.1 Actinomyces sp. MRS3W | reverse complement strand
GGTCATCGCCCACATCGACGAGGAGCACCTCGACGCGGTGCGCGCGCTTCCCGAGGAGGTGCGCTTCACGGTGGAGGAGGCCTAGGATAAACAGTCAATCGTATTGCGAAAAGTCGACGGGCGCGTATTCTTTGTCCTCTGCCCGCTTCGTTTCGAAACATTTCAACGTGCACTCAGTTGTGCGGAATTGTTTCGCGTTTCCGCTGGTCAGGGGCGTCATTCTTCGGTCGGGATTTGTCACTCTTCGATCGCGATGTGCCCTGCCCCGCTGCCTGCGATTCGAGGCATGTAGTCAGTTGCATGCAATCGAATCACGTTTCCGCAGGTCAGAGCGTTTACTCCCCATACCGGGAGCATTTACTCCCCATCACTGGCTACCAGGGTGGTAGCCACTTTCTGGCTACCAACTGGCTACCACCCAAAGGCGCGGAAATGTACGGTTTCGTCGGACGTGGCAGCACGGGCTGATACGAGATGGACGAGGGAGTACCGCTCGGAAATGTGGCAACTATTGAGTGGGAGTGATATTTGGGAACATAATTCCCAAATTTGACACCATCTGTTCATCATGAGATACTGCCGTCATGCGTAGGAGGTGGCGCCATGTACATACCGCGAGAGATCGAGGGTACGATTGACAGCATGCTGGCCCAGGGCAAGGTCGTCCTTGTCACAGGGGCCCGTCAGGTGGGGAAGACCACCGTTCTCAGGCAGCATCTCAGTTCATCGTTCGACTACGTGTCGCTAGAGAACCCGAAGGACTATGTCGCAGCGAGGGAGATGCCCTCCTCTTCTTTGACAATCACAGCCTGCCGCTCATTATCGACGAGGTACAGCGCGTTCCAGAGCTGTTCAGCACCGTCAAGTACATCGTCGATCAGTCGGACAGGCGAGGCCAGGTGGTACTGACGGGCTCGCAGACCTATCACCTCATGAAGGGCGTGAGCGAGTCTCTTGGCGGCAGGATTAGGATTCTCGAGATGGCGGGACTTTCGTTGAGGGAGCTCATCGGGACCGCTGGCATGGGGGCCTACGTCCCATCGAGGCTCGAGAGGGCGGGTGCTCCGATGCCTCCCGATGGCTTTGACCTCTGGACGCACATTCATCGTGGGTCCATGCCGGAACTCCAAGACGAGTCACAGGACTGGGACACCTTCTGGTCGGGTTATGTCAGTGCGTATCTCGAACGGGACGTCCGCGATCTCATCAACGTCCGTGACGAGATGAAGTTCTACAACTTCATGGTCGCCTGCGCGGCGCGCTCCGGGTAGCTCTTCAACGCCTCGGACGTCGCGGGAGTTGCGGAGATCGACCACAAGACCGCGAAGGCCTGGCTGTCTGTGCTCCAGGCGTCGGGCATTGTTCGCATCGTCCAGCCGTTCTGGTCCAGTGTTGACAAACGCCTCACCAAGACCCCGAAGATCTTCTTCATGGGCACGGGCCTCGTCTGCTACCTCACGCGCTGGACCACCCCCCGAAGTGCTTCGCAGCGGGGCGGCCGCAGGGCACATCTTCGAGACATTCGTTGTCTCGGAGGTCCTGAAGAGCTACATGAATGCGGGGGCGAATCTGCGCGATGTTTGGTTCTATCGCGACCAGAGGAAGAGGGAAATCGACCTTGTGATCCAAGAAGGTCGCATCCTGCATCCCGTGGAGGTAAAGACTGGCATTCTGATAGGCGCTGACGCCACGAGGAGCTTCTCATTGCTCGAGGGTTTCTCGGGATATGAGGTGGGCTTCGGGCGTGTTGTCTGTCAAGCGGAGGAGCCGTACCTCATCTCTCGCGACGTGCAGGCGGTGCCCGTCTGGGCAGTCTGAACGCACAATACTTGCAAGCCACCCGAGAAGACAAGAATGGCCACACTTCGTGAGTACCATATGAGTACCAGCGGAGGCAAAACGTCGTGCTCGCTGGCACATGAAGTTGGCGTAGGCACATCCCAGCGCACGATAGCTCACCCCATCCACGCCCACAGTCATAGAGTGGGAGTGAGTGCTGACGACTGCCGGAGTGCCGGCCGCCGCCAGCGCGTGGGGCGGAAGTGTCAATATCGATGACAAACCCTCCCGATGCCGGCGAGAGTCGGCCTGGCGCCCGCATGATTCCAACGTTTTGTTCGCTGTCGCCAACGCCCCCTGGACGCGTTTGTCATCGATTTTGACATCTTGGGCATCGACTCATCGGGAGGGGGCGGCTTCTTCCGTGCCGTCTCGGGGATGGCAGTAGAGTCGGGAGCGAACCCGCGTACGCGACGACGAAGGAGACCGCAGTGGACTTCACCTCCAATCAGCGCCCCACCGACATGGAGCGCATCACCACCCCCGAGCTGGCGGACGCCTTCATCGCCGAGGCCGTCGAGGCCGTGCGCACGCAGGTGGGTGACGGCAAGGTGTTGCTGGCCCTGTCCGGCGGCGTCGACTCCTCCGTCGTCGCCGCCCTGCTCATCAAGGCGATCGGCAAGCAGCTGATCAGCGTCCACGTCAACCACGGCCTGATGCGCAAGGGCGAGTCCGAGCAGGTGATCGAGGTATTCCGGGACGGGCTGGACGCCAACCTCGTCTACGTCGACGCCGCCGACCGGTTCCTGAACCTGCTGGCGGGCGTGGCCGAGCCCGAGGCCAAGCGCAAGCTCATCGGGGCCGAGTTCATCAACGTCTTCGCCGAGGAGGCAGCGAAGCTTGAGGGCGTTGGCTTCCTGGGGCAGGGCACCATCTACCCCGACATCCTCGAGTCCGCCGAGGGCGTCAAGGCGCACCACAATGTGGGCGGCCTGCCAGAGGACATGGACTTCGAGCTGGTCGAGCCCGTCAAGCTGCTGTACAAGGACGAGGTGCGCGTCGTCGGCAAACAGCTCGGCCTGCCGGAGTCCATGGTGGAGCGCCAGCCCTTCCCCGGCCCGGGACTCGGGGTGCGCTGCCTGGGCGCCATTACCCGCGACCGGCTGGAGGCGCTGCGCGAGGCCGACGCCGTCGTCCGCGAGGAGATCGAGGCCGCCGGAGTGGACATCTGGCAGTACTTCTGCGTGGTGCCGGACATGCGCGCCACGGGCGTGCGCGACGGTAAGCGCGCCTTCGACTGGCCCGTCATCATCCGCTGCGTCAATACGGTCGACGCGATGACCGCGGAGGTGCCCGAGCTGGACTGGCCGCTCATGAAGCGGATGACCTCCCGCATTCTGGCGGAGGTCCCCGGCGTGTGCCGCGTGGCCTACGACCTCACCCCCAAGCCCGTGGGCACCATCGAGTGGGAGTAGTCTCTGGCCTACGCACCTGTGGGTGCGCTCGCCGTCGTCCCGCATCCCGACGAGTTGGGCCGAGATGTCAAAATCCCTGATAAACGGGTCCATCGACGTCGAGGGCTGTGAACATAACGTTGGAATCATGCGGGTGCTAACACGGCGCCGACGGCGGCCCGCGCCGTTTGTCAGGGATTTTGACACCGAGCCCGGCGCGAGTCCCCGCATCCTCTACGCTGGATGACGCGTCAAACGCTTAATGATGAAAGGCGTACCGGTGAAGGTGACGAAGATGCATGAAGACGCCGCTGCGGTCATTCGCCCGCTGCGCGAGGACGAGGCGCACCTGCTGGAGGATTTCCTGTACGAGGCCATCTACGTGCCGGAGGGGGTCACCACCCGACCTCCGCGCAGCATCATTGACGACGATCCGAAGTGCCGCGCCCACTTCGAGGGGTTCGGGACCCTGCCCGATGACAGAGCGCTCGTGGCGGAGACGGGCGGCAGAGTGGTCGGCGCCTGCTGGGTGCGCACGACCGACTGCTACGGCCATATCGACGACGCGACTCCGGCATTCGCCGTCTCCCTGTACCGGGAGTTCCGGGGACAGGGGATCGGCACCCGAATGCTGCGCCGCATGCTGGAGGAGCTGCGGGAAGCCGGTTACGCGCGGGCGTCGCTCGGCGTCGCTAAGGGCAATCCGGCCCTGCACCTGTATAAGCGGCTGGGCTTCCGCATCGTCGGGGATGGAAGCGATGACACCGAATGGCTCATGGTGTGCGAACTGCGCCCGTCCTAGAGGACTCGACTCCCCGCCGCGCTCCACCGAGACCGGCATGTGAGGCATCGAGACCGGCACGTGCGGCGGTGGCTGTGAGGCCCGGAGAAGGAGCAACAGTTTGTTGCTCGACCGGCCGGGCAGCCTGTGCTGTTCTTGTATAGCGGCACGCAGACGGCCGCGGGAAAGGAGAACGACATGGCAATCGGGGATGTCATCGCTGAGGTTCGGACGTCGCGGGGGATGACGCAGGACGAACTGGCACAGCGGGTCATGGTGACTCGGCAGGCGGTCTCGCGCTGGGAGACCGGCGCTACGACGCCGGGTGTTGATATGTGCAAGCTGCTGGCGGCCGCGCTCGCCGTGCCGGTCACGCGACTCCTCGAGGCGCCGCCCGGCCCGCACTGTCAGAGCTGCGGCATGCCCATCCCGAACGAGGAGCAGCACGGTACCGAGGCCGATGGGGACAGGTCCGAGGACTACTGTGCTTGGTGCTACGAGGATGGCGCTTTCGTCGGTCCGGAAACGCTCGAGGACTTAATCGAGCACAGCGCTCCGTACATGTCCGAGGGCGTGCACATCACCGAGGATGAAGCCATCTCCTACATGTCCGCCGTCCTGCCCCAGCTGCGCCGTTGGAAGGGGCAGTAGCTGCACTCGCATGCGTGCGCCCGGCTCCATGCGACCGCTTGTTGCGGCGGTTGCCGCGATGTGCGGTTGCAGGCGCTTCCCGAACGGGGAAGTCGGTGCTTACTGAGCGTGCGGAGGGGGTTCTGCTGGGGCCTGGTACGGGCGGCGGCTCATGGGGGAGTGTTGAAACTGCACCCCGCCCCTGCCGGGGCGACGAATCGGGCCGACGGCGGCCCACAGGAGGAGAGCAATGGAGTACACGACACTCGGCACCACCGACATCACCATCCCGCGGCTGTGTATCGGCGGCATGAGTTTCGGGAAGGTTTTCCCCGACTTCCACCAGTGGGTCATCGACCAGCCTGCCACCCAGGCCGTCATCGCCCGCGCACTCGAACTCGGGGTCAACTTCATCGACACCGCCAACGTCTACGCTCACGGCACGAGCGAGGAATTCATCGGCGTCTCCCTGAAGAACCTCGGCGTCAAGCGGGAGGACGTGGTCCTGGCGAGCAAGGTCTACTTCAACGAAGGGGGCCTGTCCCGCGCGGCGATCGAGCGCGAGATCGACGGCACCCTCCAGCGGCTGGGCACCGATTACCTGGACCTGTACATCATCCACCGCTTCGACTACCACACCCCGATCGAGGAGACCATGGAGGCCCTCGACTCCCTGGTCAAGGCGGGCAAGGTCCGCGCCCTGGGTGCCAGCGCCATGTACGGCTACCAGCTGCACAACCTGCAGATTGCCGCCGACGCGGGCGGCTGGACCAGGTTCGCGAGTATGCAGAACCACTACAACCTGCTCTACCGCGAGGACGAGCGGGACCTCATTCCGGTGTGCCAGCAGTACGGCATGTCGCTCACGCCCTACAGCCCGCTCGCCTCCGGGCACCTGACCCGCCCCACCTGGGACTCGGACTCGGTGCGCTCGACCACCGACGGAACCATGCGCGCCAAGTACGACCGCGACCGCGAGATCGACATGCCCATCGTGGAGCGCGTCGCCGAGATCGCCGAGCGCCACGGGGTGCCCATGGCCGACGTCGCCCTGGCCTGGCACTGGGCCCGGGGCGTGGCCGCGCCGATCGTCGGCTGCTCCCGCCCCAGCCGGGTCGACGACGCCGTGCGCGCCCTGGAACTGAAACTGACCGACGACGAGGTCGCCTACCTTGAGGAGCCCTACCAGCCGCACGCCGTCGTCGGCGCACTCGCCCGCCCGGGCGAGGCGGCGGCCGCCGGATCGACCACAACCGTCAATAAGTGACCACCGCGGCGCAGGCGCCCGGCATCCGGCGGTGAGCAGGCGAGAACCGCCACCTGCCGGACCGGGCGCCGCTCGCGCTGCTCCTGGGGCTGCGTGCCTACCTGAAGCGGCGGGCGGGTGGCACGAAGACTGCGGGAGCACTGGACGAGCGCCCACTGGGCCGGTAGCGTGCCACCCATGAGGAAGTAGCGATGCCCCATAGGCACACCGACCCCATCCATGAGGTCGTGCCCCGGGTACAGCATCGCTGACCTTCATACCGTTAAGCCCCCTGCCGGCTCACCGTTGTCGCGGATGACAGCGCACGTGCACACCGTGCCGCCTTAGCGGGCCACTGACGAGACAGCCCTGTACCGCCGCACGGCCTCCGAACTCCAGGAGGCACGCATGCAGTTGACCCTTTCCGCCGTCCGATACACCTACCCCGATGCCGCGTTCCCCGCACTGACGGACGTCACGGCAACCTTCCCGGTCGGCTGGACCGGCGTCGTCGGCGACAACGGCTGCGGAAAAACCACCCTCGCCCGCCTCGCCTGCCGACTGCTGGAACCCGACTCCGGCACCATCTCGCCGCGCCTGACCGCCCACTACTGCCCACAGGATGCGAGCCAGGCACCGCCCGAACTTGAGGACTTCGCCTGCGCCTATGACGCCATCGCGGTCCGGCTCAGACGCGACCTGGGCATTGAGGACGACTGGGCATGGCGATACTCCACCGCCTCCAGCGGCCAGCAAAAGCGCCTCCAGGTCGCCTGCGCGCTGTGGCTCGACCCGGACGTGTTGGTTCTGGACGAGCCGACCAACCACGTGGACGCTGCGGCCGGCGCGGCGATACGCGCCGCCCTGGCGAGCTTCACCGGCATCGGGATCCTCATCTCCCATGACCGCGTCCTGCTGGATGAGCTATGCGCACAGTGCCTGTTCCTCTCCGGCGGCACGGCCGTCATGCGGCCGGGCGGATACTCCCAGGGCTCCGCACAGTCCCTGCTGGAACGGGACACCGCCGTGCGCCGCCGCGAGCAGGCCAAGCGGGAGAAGAAGCGCATTGCCCAGGAGGCGCAGCGCCGCCGCGAAGAGGCTTCGCGCACGGCCTCGCGACGCAGCGGCCGCCATATCGCCAAGCACGACAACGACGCGCGGTTCAAGCGGCGTCTCGCCGTCGTCACCGGTCAAGACGGCAAAACCGGCAGGCTCTCCTCGCGTATGGAGGCGAGGCTGGCGCGGGCCGAGGCACAGCTCGACGCGATGAAAATCGACAAGCGCTACGCCGCCGACGTATGGATGGATGCGCGGGCGAGTCGGCGGCCGGTGCTCATGCGCACGGAGCCGATGGTCCTGCCCCTCGGTGATACCGCCACGCTGTACACGCCGGAGCTGTACCTCGGCAACCGCGACCACGTCGCCCTGGTGGGGGACAACGGGAGTGGCAAAACCACTCTCGTCAACCGTCTGCTCGCGCAGTTGCCGGATGACGTTCCGAGCCTCTACATCCCTCAGGAACCGGGTCCCGAGGTGAAAGCTGCTGCCGTGGCTCGGCTCGCCGCGCTGGACAGCCGGCAACGCGGAGACGCCTTGGCCATCATTGCCCAGCTCAACTCGGATCCGGAGAGCATGCGCGGTGGAGGGGACATCAGCCCCGGCGAACTGCGCAAGCTCATGCTGGCGCTTGGAATCCTCACCCACCCGGAGCTCATCATCATGGATGAGCCCACGAACCATCTGGACGTCGGCTCCATCGAGGCGTTGGAACGTCTGCTTCAGGGCTACCCCGGGGCGCTGCTGCTGGTGTCGCACGACGCCGCGCTGGTGACGGCTACCACCGAGGTCACCTGGGCGATCCGGCGCGAGTCCGCGAACCGGATGCGGCTCAGCGTGAGATAGGCAATCAGGGTGCGGCACACTCAAGACCTCGCCGTGTGTGCAAGAACCGCATGATATTGCGGTTTTGCTCTTGGTTGCGGGGAGGATACGCAGGCTCCCGCAGTTGCGCGCGGCTCTGGAAGTGCTCCCCGCCTCCTGGCGGGCAGTACGCCCAGGAGCATTGACGAGTGGCAGATTGAGCCCTCGCTCGATTCCGACGGCGGAATGGTGACTTTCCCGCTCAGGGCGCTGCGGCCTTGAGCCTGGGCTACGGCGCGGTGTCGGGTGCGGCGTCGTCGGCCAGCGAGGTGCGCACCTGCGCCAGAAAACGCTGGGCGATGGGGGAGAAGACCTGTTGCTTGCGCCAAATGAGGTACATCCGCGACTCCAGAGCGGGGGACAGCGGCCGGAAGGCCAGGCCGCTGGCCGGACTCGTGTCCACCAGATGATCGAAGGTGAGCAGATAGCCCAGGTTCTCGTGGGCGAAGACCGACCCGTTGTAAGCCAGACGGAAGGTTCCCTCAAGACGAAGGTCGCTCATGCGCACACCGGCCCAGCGCGGTATGTCGCGCGCCCATGACTGTTCGGAGCAGAACAGCGGCAGGCCCACCAGATCATCAACAGTGACCGCCTCCTTGCCCGCCAACTCGCAGTCGCGGCGCATGACCACGCCCCACGTATCCGTCGTCGGCAGAGACAGGAACTCGTACTTGTCGGTGTCGGGCCGCTCCACGAGGGCGGCGAAGTCGAGCAGGCCCCGGTCCAGCTTCTCCGTGACCTGCTCGGTGTCCCCGCTGGTGATGTGGTAGCGCAGCCCCGGGCACTCCTGCCGCAGACGCTTGATCTCGCGCGCAAGCATGCCGACCTGATGAGACTCGGCCAGACCCAGGTAGATGTCGCCGCCGGTGACTTCGTCGAGGGCGCGGAAGTCCTGGGTGATCCGGTCGGCCAGGCGGACGAGGTCATCCGCGCGGTCGCACAGTAGCCGCCCCGCCTCGGTCAGCTCCATGCTGAACGAGCGTCGGGTGAAGAGCGCGTGGCCGAGCTCATGCTCCAGGGATTTAATCTGCTTGGACAGTGTCGGCTGGCTGACGTGCAGCTGTGCGGCGGCTCGCGTCATGTTCTCCTCGCGGGCGACGGCGAGGAAGTGGCGCAGGGTGCGGATCTCCATGCCGAACAAGATATGCGGCTCCTGCACGCGAAGGGATGTGGTGGGCAATGGGCTCATGTCGCGCAACCAGCCTTGCGGCTCCGGTGCGTGAGGGGCGGTGGCTGTTGTCGGACAGTCGGCGAGGCGCATTCTTCGGCAGCTCTCGTGACGATTCGGTGGTGTGCTCGACGGTTCGGCATTTCGGTTGACGCTTCGGCACTTCGCCTGACGGTCCGGCACTCTGGCTGCCGAACCGTCGGCTGAAAGTACGAAGCGTCCTCGGGAACGTACGGACCGTCGGCCGAGCGTACGAACCGTCGTCTCAAAGGGCCAGCTATGCCGTGGCGGCATGTCAGACATGCCAAAACCTCATTAGCGTCATGTCATCCAGGTGGTTAGTTTGGGTGGTGGAGACCCCGGCGCCGTGCCGGGGTGACGCAGACGGCCACAGCTACACAGAACGCGGATACGCAGAAACGGAGCAGCGGGCTATGAACACCGAGAACCTCGAACTGACGCAGGAGTGGGACAAGGTCTTCCCCCAGTCCGACGCCGTGGACCATGAGAAGGTTACCTTCCACAACCGCTTCGGCATCACCCTGGCCGCCGACCTCTATAAGCCCAAAGACGCGCAGGGCCCGTTGCCCGCGCTCGCCGTGAGCGGGCCCTTCGGCGCCGTCAAGGAGCAGTCCAGCGGCCTGTACGCCCAGACGATGGCTGAGCGCGGTTTCCTCACCATCGCCTTCGACCCCAGTTTCACCGGCGAGTCCGGCGGAACACCCCGCTACATGAACGCCCCCGACATCAACATTGAGGACTTCCAGGCCGCCGTCGACTTCCTGTCGGTGCGCGACGACGTCGATCCCGAACGCATCGGCATCATCGGCGTGTGCGGCTGGGGCGGCATGGCGCTGGCCGCGGCGGCAGCCGACCCGCGCATCAAGGCGACCGTCGCCTCCACCATGTACGACATGAGCCGGGTTACCGCCAAGGGCTACTTCGACGCGGCCGACTCCGCCGAGGCCCGCAACCAGACCCGCGCTGCCACGGCCGCGCAGCGCACCGCCGATTACCGCTCCGGCACCTACGCCATGGCCGGCGGCGTGGTGGACCCGCTGCCCGAGGACGCGCCGGAGTTCGTCAAGGACTACTACGCCTACTACAAGACGCCCCGCGGCTACCACCCCCGCTCGCTCAACTCCAACGACGGCTGGACCGTCATCGGCGGGTCGTCGCTGCTCAACGGTCCCATCCTCAGCTACATCGACGAGATCGAGAATGCCGTCATGATCGTCCATGGCGAGGCGGCCCACTCCTACTACTTCGGCAAGGACGCTTTCGCCCAGCTCAAGGGCGACAACAAGGAGTTCGTGTCCATCCCCGGCGCCTCCCACACCGACCTGTACGACGGCGGCGAGAACGGTGCCATCCCGTGGGAGAGGATCACGGAGTTCCTGCGCGCCAACCTGGGCTGAACTTGCCCTGCTGACTTTCCGGCCGCGGACCCCAACACGCGTTTGGGTCCGCGGCCGGTTGATCGATGCAGGGACTAACTGGTCCGCCCGCTCGGACTGAATCCCGCAGGCAGACGCCTACCGGCCAACTGCCGCAACGGAAACGGTCCAAACCACGCAATGATTCGGGCTTATTCCTTGAGATGATGCGGATCATTGGTCTCGGTTGAGGAAGCTGCGGCCGTCGGATTCATCGAAGCCGCGGTGGCCGTGAACCTTGATTGCATCCAGTGCCGGCTCCAGTTGCGCGAACTCCTCCGCGGAGAAGGACACCTCGCTGGCGGCCAGGTTCTCCACGATGCGGCCTGGGTGCTTCGAACCCGGAATTGGCACCACATGGGGGTATTTGTGCAGCATCCAGGCCAGCGACACCTGCGCGCTGGTGGCGCCCTTGGCGGCCGCGACGGACGCCAGCAGGTCGACCAACGGCTGGTTGGCGGCCCGGTTCTCTGCCGAGAGCTGTGGGACGACGTTGCGCACGTCGTCGACCTTCTCAAACTGCGTCGCTGTGGATACCTGTCCCGACAGCAGGCCGCTGACGATGGGGGAGAAGGCGACCAGCCCGACGTCGTGCTCCCGGCACCAGGGGATGACCTCCTTTTCCACATCGCGCTCGACCATCGAGTAGATGTTCTGCACGGCGGACACCGGGGTCACCGCGTGTGCCCGGGCCAGGATGCTGACCGGCACTTGGGACAGGCCCCACCCGCGGATCAGCCCTTCGGAGATGAGCGTGCCCATGCCCGCGGCTACGTCCTCAACCGGGATGTCCGGGTTGACCCGGTGCAGGTAGTACAACTCGACGCGGTCGGTGTGCAGCCGCTGGAGTGAGGAGACCAGGTGGTGGCGCAGCGTCGCTTCGACGCCGTCTGCGCGCGCCTCCTCGGTGGGCAAATGCAGCTTGGTGGCCAGCACGACGTCGTCGCGGAAGTCGGCCACGGCCTTGCCGAGGAGGTGCTCGTTGTGTCCCCGGTTTTCCGGCAGGAGACTCGGGCCGTAGGCCTCGGCCGTGTCGAAGAAGGTACAGCCGGCGTCGAAGCCGGCGCGGATGGCGGCGATACTGTCCGCCTTGGGCGGGATCTGTCCGTAGCCGTGGGAGAAGCCCATGCAGCCCATGCCGATCTCGGAGACTTCGATACTGCCCAGCAGCCGCGTCTTCATGTGCGTTCTCTTCCTTGAGTCGAGGGGTACAAGAAGCTTAGACGGCCGCATCCGAGAGCGGCAGGGCGAGTCGTCCCCGGTCCGGGGCTGGCTCGGGGCGGCGGCGGTTTGGGACGGCGTGAACTCGGGCCAGCAAGGCGCGCGTCAGCCACGCCCCGGCCCCCTTCACCGAAACCGGCACTAATAACATGCCGAAACCGGCACTTGTAACGTGCCGAAACCGGCACTAATGACGTGGGAAGGGCGGTCGAGACAGCGGACGGCTAGGAAACCTGCTGCCGGGTGGGTTTCGTGGTGAGGCTGGCGCTTGCGCGAGGCTTGACCGGTTAGCCGCCACACGACGAGGTCTATCCCCATGCTCGGGGGTCTCCCTCGAGCATGGGAGTCCTGCCGTCCATTCTCAGGCGTCCCGCTCACGCTCGTGCCTCTCGCCACTGGGGGCGCTCGTCCCATCCCCGCGTTCAGGGGGTCCTCCCCTGGCGTCGCGGACACGCTCAGGGCCCGTCCCCTTGACGCCACGAACACGGGTTCTCCCCAAAGACACGAGTTTTGGAGTTCTGCACTGTCTCAACACCTGCATATCTCCAAAACTCGTGTTCATGACGCAAAGTCGTGTGCATGGTCAAGTCATGTTCGTGGCGCGCAGCTCATGTGCGGCGCCCGGTTCGTGTGTGGCACCCGGCTCGTCGTCGACCTCGGCCGCCAACACCCCACCCGGCCGCCCACAACAGGAACTCCAGCCGCGCCGCGACCGCCGGCACGCCCGAAACCTCGTCACCCCGCCTGTCAACGCCCTGGGGCCAGGCTGCACCCAGCCAAGCGGTCACGGCCACCGCCACAGCACCAGCCCCACACCGCATCAAGAGCCTTGGCCCACGCCAGGAAACCTGAGCGGCTTCTCAAGACTTAGCCCGCCCTCAGCAACTTCGACCGGTTTCGGCACGTTACAAGTGCCGGTTTCGGCACGTTATTAGTGCCGGTTTCGGTGAAGGGGCGGGGCTGTGACGACCGGGAGTCAGTTGGCGCCAGTCAGTTGGCGGCGGTGACCGGGCTGATCCCGAGGGACTTGCCGGACAGGCCGCGTGCGCGGTGACCCAGTTTCTGCGCCACCGCGGCCAGTTCGACTGCCGCGGGGGAGTCGGCAACGGGAGCGCCGTTGGCGGCAATGGTGGTGGGCCGCCCAGCATCGGAGCCCTCACGCAGCTTGATGTCCAACGGCAGCTGCGCCAGCAGCGGCACCTCGTAGCCGAGCGCCGTCGTCAGCGTCTCGCAGACCGCCTGGCCCCCACCGCTGCCGAAGATCTCCAGGCGGGAGCCATCGGGCTGCGGCAGGTAGGACATGTTCTCAATGACGCCGGCGACCTTCTGGTGAGTCTGTGTCGCAATGAGGCCCGTGCGCTCGGCCACCTCGGCCGCCGCGGTCTGCGGGGTGGTGACCACGAGGATCTCCGCGCCCGGCAGCAGCTGCGCCACCGAGATGGTGACGTCGCCCGTCCCCGGCGGAAGGTCGAGCAGCAGCACATCCAGGTCCCCCCAGAACACGTCGGAGAGGAACTGCTGGACGGCCCGGTGCAGCATGGGACCGCGCCAGACGACCGGCTGCTTGTCCTCCACGAACATGCCGATGGAGATGACCTTCACTCCGTGTGCGAGGGGCGGGATGATCATGCCGTCAAGCTGCGTGGGCACCTGGTCCACGCCCAGCATGCGGGGGATGGAGAAGCCATAGATGTCGGCGTCGACCACACCGACGCTCAGCCCCTGGGACGCCATGGCGGCGGCGAGGTTGGCGGTGACAGAGGACTTACCAACCCCGCCCTTGCCGGAGGTAACCGCGTAGATGCGGGTGAGGTTGCCGGGCTGGGTGAAGGGGATGACCGGTTCGGCGGTGCCGCCGCGCAGTCGCGTGCGCAACTCGGCCCGCTGCTCGTCGGTCATCACTCCCATGTTGACGTGCACGTCGGTCACGCCGTCGACGGCGCCGACCTCCTTGCGCGCATCAGCGTTGATCGTGTCCCGCAGCGGACAGCCTGCCACCGTCAACAGCACCCCGACGGTGACGACGCCGTCGGCGGCGATCTCAATGGAATCGACCATGCCGAGGTCGGTGATCGGACGGCGCAACTCGGGGTCGATGACCCGTGCCAGCGCCTCGCGGACGGCGTCTTCAGTGGGGAGGCTCATGCTGCAATCCTATGGCCAGCGGGGCGCTGTGCCGCAGGCCGCTATGGTGGTGAGGAGCACGCCGACGACGGTCCAACCGGGAGGGGACAACCAGACAGGCCGGCATTACGCCGCGTCTGGGTCCGCGTCGGGAGGTGTCTGGCTGTCATCATCCTCGGTGAGATCCTCGTGGAGCTCCTCGCGGGTGCGACGCTCCTCCTCGAGCAGTTCCTCCAGCACGCTGCGCAGCTCGGAGCGCACGAAGTCACGGGTGGCGACGTCGTTCATCGCCAGGCGCAGGGAGGCGATCTCCCGGGTGAGGTACTCGGTGTCCTGCAAGTTGCGCTCGGCGCGTTGCCGATCTTGCTCGGCGGTGACGCGGTCGCGGTCATCCTGCCGGTTCTGTGCCAGCAGGATGAGCGGGGCGGAGTAGGAGGCCTGCAGCGACAGCATGAGGGTCAGGGCGGTGAAGCCCAGACTCGCACGGTCGAAGCGCAGGTTCTCCGGCCCCCAGGAGTTCCACATCATCCACACGGCCACGAAGATGGTCAGCCAGATGAGGAACGTCGGGGTCCCCGAGAAGCGGGCGATGGCCTCGGCCACCCGCCCGGAGGTGTCCGAATGGGTGCGGGACGGATGCGTCCAACGCATCCACCGGGAACGGTTCTTCGATACCGGCTGGTCGAGCTGCTCAGGCATTGGCGCTCCTCTCAATCATCTCGTCGGTGACCGCATCGTCGGCCTCGCGCCAATCGTCCGGCATGAGATGGTCCAGGACGTCGTCAACGGAGACGGCGCCGAGCAGACGGCCCGCATCGTCGAGCACGGGCAGGGCGGTGAGGTTATAGGTGGCCAGCAGGCGCGTGACGGTTCCAATGGAGTCGTTGGCGTGAACCTCGTCCAGATCCTTGTCCAGGATGGAGCCGAGCAACTGCTGCGGCCGTTCTCGCAACGCCCGCTGCAGATGCACCATGCCCAGGAAACGTCCCGTCGGCGACTCCAGCGGCGGGCGGCAGACGAAGGCGACGGCGGCCAGCGCCGGCGGCACCTCGGCCTTGCGGGCCTGCGCCAGGAAGGTCGCCACCGTCGCCTCCGGCGGCATGATGATGGGCTCGGTCGTCATGAGGCCACCGGCCGTGTACTCGTCGTAGGTCATAAGCCGGCGCACATCCTCGGCCTCCTCCGGCTCCATGAGGTCAAGCAGCTGGGCGGCCATGGAATCGGGCAGGGCGGACACCAGGTCGGCGGCGTCGTCGGGCTGCATGGCGTCCAGGACGTCGGCGGCACGGGCAGCGTCCAGGCCCGACAGCAGCGCCACGGCCTCATCCTCGGACAGCTCCTCGGCAACGTCGGCCAAGCGCTCATCGGACAGTTCGGCGGCGACCTCCAGCTGGCGGGACAGCGGCAGGTCGGACAGCACGTCGGCCAGGTCGGCGGGCTTGAGCCCTTCCATGGTCGCAAGCAGTGCGCTGGCGCTCTGCTGCTCCGCGGACCCGGCCAGCCCGGTGACCTCGTCGGGACGGACGTTGAGGGTTTCCCCGCGGCGCAGCCCCAGCGGGCCGGAGGGGCCCCGCTGCACGAACAGGCGGGTCACCTTCCAATCCATGCTGCGGTCACGCTCGATCGCGACGTCGCGGATGGTTACCTGGCCCGAGCCGTCCCGCATGGTGACGACGCGGTCGAGGAGCTCGCCGACGACGAGCGTTTCCACCTGTCGCTGTTCGAAGCGGCGGATATTGACCAGCCCGGTGGTGATGACGGCGCCCGGCTCAATGGCGGTCACCCGCGACAGCGGCAGGAAGACGCGCCGTCGCCCCGCTACCTCGATGACCAGGCCGACGGCACGCGGCTGGCCCCGCATGCGGATGAGGACGACGACGTCGTGAACCCTGCCGACGGCGTCGCCAATGGGGTCGAAGACGGTCGTGCCCACGAGTCGGGCGATGAAGACCCTCAAGGTGCTGCGCGTCTTGGTGTTGTCCACGAAGAAAGCCTATCCGCGTGTGCAACGTTGCGGTTTTGCTTCCGGGTTTCGCCGTTCGGTGAAGTCACGCTTCCTTCCGCCGGGCGTGGGACGATGAGCGCATGAGCACGAGCCAGTTCTCCACGCAGACCCCGCCGCTGGCCGCGCCGCGCGGCGGACTCATTCCGCGCGGCGACGAGGTTGCCTCCTTCAGCACCTACGCCGAGGCGCAGCATGCGGTCGACTCTTTGAGCGACAGCGGGTTCCCGGTCCAGTACCTGGCCATTATCGGCACGGATCTGCGTCAGGTGGAGCACATCACCGGGCGCATGAGCTGGGGGCGGGCGGTGGCCAACGGTGCCGGCTCGGGACTGTGGATCGGCATCTTCTTCGCCGCCATGATGCTGCTGCTCGGCCCCAGCACGGGAACCGGCACGATGATGATCGCGGCGGTTCTCATGGGACTCATCTGGGGCATCGTCTTCCAGGTGGCCGCCTATGCGGTGACCCGCGGCAAACGCGATTTCACCTCGGTCAGCCAAGTGGTCGCCTCGCGCTACTCCGTCATCGCCTCGCAGCTGGCTGCCGAGGCGGCGCGGGCCCTGGCGGACATTCCCGGCAACCTCACCCGTGGCGGCGAGGCTGCTCGCCGCGCTGAGGAGCGCCGGGCGGCCCGACAGCAGGCCCGTGGTGGGGCGCCGAGCGCCTTCGGTTCGGGTGCGGACGAGCAGCCGCGTTTCGGCGTGCGTCTGCCCGAGGGGGTTGACGTCTCCACCTACTCCCAGCAGCCCGCCGAGCCGGCGGCCGCGCCGGAGTCCGGCGACGCGCAGGTCTCCGCCCGCTCGGAGACGCCGACGGCGCCCGACACCACTCCGGACGCAGGTCCGCACGCGGAAGCGCAGACAGGAGGCCAGGTCTCGGGGCAGGATGTATCCGATGACGATCCCTACCTCCGCCGCCCGGACGACACCTCGCACGCCTAGCGATCGCACCGGGGCGCCCGCCACCTGACGGGGCCCCGGTCATGCAGCCCACGACGCCCGACGTCGGCATCCCGGTCGGTCTGTCCACCTCGTCGGTGTATCCCGGCGAGGCGGAGGACACTTTCGCCCTGGCGGCCGAGCTCGGTTACGACGGCGTCGAGGTCATGGTGTGGGGTGAGAAGACGACCCAGGACCCCGTAGCGCTGACGGCCCTGGCCAAGCGCTACGCCGTTCCCGTCCTGGCCGTCCATGCCCCCACGCTGCTACTCACTCGCGCCGTATTCGGCGCCGACCCCTGGGGGAAGATCGACCGCTCCATTGAACTGGCGCGCGCCGTCGGGGCGCCGAATGTGGTCCTGCACCCGCCCTTCTTCTGGCAGACCCGCTACGCGCGTTCCTTCGTCGTCGGCGTGGCGCAGCGGGAGGCCGCGACGGGAGTGCGGCTGTGCGTGGAGAACATGTTCACCTGGCGCCCGCGCGATGCCCACTCCACCCGGGACTTCCAGGCTTACTTCCCGACCTGGGACCCGGTGGGCCAGGGCTACCGCTCGGTCACCCTCGACATCTCCCACGCGGCCACCTCCGGCTCGGATGCGCTGGCCATGGCGCGCGCCTTGGGGCCAACCTTGCGCCATGTCCACCTCACCGATGGTGTACCCGGATTCCGCGACGACCACCTCCTGCCCGGGCAGGGCGACCAGGACTGCGCCGGGGTGCTCCGCCACCTGGTGGACACCGGCTTCGCGCAGGCCGGCGGACAGGTTGTCGTCGAGGTCAACACCCGCACCATGAGCCCCGACCAACGGCGTGAGGGCCTGACCAGTGCGCTCGCCTTCGCCCGTGAGCACCTGGAGGGGGAGGGGAACACGGCCGCGGTACACGTGCCCGTCCCGACCCGCAGGCGCTATCGCAGCGACAGCTGACTGTTCCCGACCGCGGCTTGGTCGAGGCTAGGCGCAGGCGGCGTGCTCATGAGCGCGGTGGGCCGCCGGCTCCAGCTGGAAGGTCGCATGCTCAATATGCACCGGGAAGTGCTCGGCGACGCAGTCCTGCAGCGCGTCGAGTACCTCGCCGGTGCGTCCCTGCGCCAGGCACGCGTCGGCGACGACGACATGGGCGGTGAGCGCCGGCAGGCCGGAGGCGACCGTCCAGGCGTGCAGGTCGTGCACCTCCTCCACATGCTCGACGGCGAGCAGGTGGGTGCGCACCTCCGCCAGGTCGAGTTCGGCGGGGGTCCGCTCCATGAGCACGCCGACGGCCGTGCGCAGCAGGGCGAAGGCCCGGGGTGCGATGAGAGCGACGATGACGAGGGAGGCGACGGCATCGGCACGGGTCCAGCCGGTGGCGGCCACCACGGCGGCCGCCACGATCACCCCCACGCTTCCCAGCGCGTCATTGGCCACCTCCAGGAAGGCGGCCCGGGTGTTGAGGTTCTGCTTGCGCCCGCCGGACAGGATGACCAGCCCGACGATATTCGCGATGAGGCCGATCACGCCCATGAGGAGCATGCCGTGCGCCTCGACGTCGCCGCCACTGACCAGGGTGACCACGGCCCGCACGCCGACGATGATGCCGACAATCCCCAGTAGGCCCGCCTGCAGCGCGGCGCCGAGGATCTCCGCGCGCCGCAGCCCCCAGGTGGAGCGGTCGGTGGCGGGCCGGGTGGACAGGTGTGCCGCCACGAGCGCCATGACCAGGCCGACGACGTCGGTGAGCATGTGGCCGGCGTCGGCCAGTAGGGCGAGCGAACCGGTGAGGTGGGCGGTGACGAGCTCGGCCACGAGCACGCCCGCGGTCAGGCACGCCGCCACCGCGAGGCGCCCGCGTGAGGCGCCCGCCCCGTGGGTGTGCTCGTGCGCATGCGGCTGACGCGACGTCACGCGCGTTCCCCGGTCGACGGTGCTGAGGATTCTTGGAATGACGGCACGCCCCGATGATAACGATCCGCGCCGGTGCGAGCTCAAGGGTCGTCAGCAAATGAGGCGGGCCGCCCGCCGCGTCGTCAGTCCTGTAGCAGGCCGGTGACCCAGGACTCGACCTCTTCCACGGTGCGGGGGATATCCCGGGTCAGACGCTCCACGCTGCCGTCCTCGCGCACGACGACGTCGTCCTCAATGCGCACGCCGATCCCGCGCAGCTCCTCGGGAACCAGCAGGTCGTCGGCGCGGAAGTACAGGCCCGGTTCGATGGTGAAGACCATGCCGGGCTGCAGCACCGCCTCCATGCTCATCTCCCGGCGCGCCTGCGCACAGTCGTGCACGTCGAGCCCCAGGTGGTGGCTGGTGCCGTGGACCATCCAGCGGCGGTGGAACTGGCCGTCGGGGCCGAGCGAGTCCGCCGCGCTCACGCCGTCGGGCAGCATCCCCCACTCCTCCAGGCGGGCGGCGATCACCTCCATGGCGGCTGCATGCACGTCGCGGAAACGACAGCCGGACTCGTTGGCGCGGGCGAAGGCGGCGTCGGCGGCATCGAGAACCGCCTGGTAGACGCGGCGCTGCGGGGCGGTGAAGCGGCCATCCACCGGGATCGTGCGGGTGACGTCGGCGGTGTACAGGGAGTCGACTTCCACACCGGCGTCCACCAGGACCAGCTCGCCGGGGTGCACGGCGCCATCGTTGTTGATCCAGTGCAGCGTGTTGGCGTGGTTGCCGGCGGCCGCAATAGTCTCGTAGCCGAGCCCGTTGCCCTCCTCGCGGGCCTTGGCCCCGAAGGCGCCCTCCAGCACGCGCTCACCGCGGCGGTGCCCGGTGGCCCGCGGCAGGGAGCGGATGAGGTCCTCGAAGCCGGCCTTGGTGGCGTCGACCGCCTCCTGTAATTGCTCGACTTCCCACGGGTCCTTGGTCAGGCGCAGTTCGCTCGTGGCCTCGGCCAGGGCATCGTCCGCCTGCGCGGCGTCCTCACCCGCGGCCAGCCCGGCGGCCGTGCGCACGCGGTCCACCAGCGCAGTCACCGCCGCGTCGGCGGCCGCCACCACCCGCAGCTGCACGGCGTCGGGGCCGGCGTCCTTGGCCAGCGCGTCGGGCAGGGAGTCGATGTGGGCGCAGCGGATTCCGGTGGCGGCTTCAACCTCGTCGATTGAGGGACGCTGCCCGACCCACAGCTCGCCATAGCGGGTGTCGGCGTAGAACTCCTCGCTTGTGCGCGAGGCGCGGGGACGGAAGTAGAGCACCGCCTCGTGGGTGGGGGTGTCGCCGGCGTCCTGACCAGGTGCGGTCAGTGGTTCGAGCACGAGGACGGCGTCGGGTTCGAAGTCGGTGCCCGTACCCGCCAGGTGGGCGAAGGCGGAGTGGGGGCGGAAGCGGTAGTCGCAGTCGTTGTTGCGGGTGACCAGTGGCCCGGCAGGGATGACGAGCCGCTCCCCGGGGAAGTGGGCCCCGAGCTGCTCGCGTCTGGCGGCGGCCCACGGGGCGGCGTCGCTTCGGTCCGGCAGCTGGTCCGGACGCGGGCCCCAACCGGAGCCGATGAAGTCGCGGAAGGCCTGGTTAGTGGGGCGGTGAGAGCGGTTGTCGCCTCGCTGGGCGAGGGACTGGGGGGCCGAGGTGGACT
>NZ_JAWDJJ010000085.1:0-8132 GCF_032465695.1 Actinomyces sp. MRS3W | reverse complement strand
CTACGCGCGCTACCACAACCCGCATGAGGTGCTCGGCGCCCATGTGGGAGACGGCGGCGTCACGATCCGCACGGTGCGCCACCTGGCCGACGCCGTCGTCGTCGTCACGCCCGACGGTTCCTTCCCCGCCCGGCACGAGCAGGACGGCATTTGGGTCGCCGTCGTCCCCGGGGACGCGATTCCGGATTACCGGATCGAAGTGACCTACGGGGAGGAGACCATCACCGTCGACGACCCCTACCGGTTCCTGCCCACCCTGGGTGAGATGGACACCTACCTCATCTCCGAGGGTCGGCATGAGGAACTGTGGGAGGTCCTGGGCGCGCACCTTAAGCACTACTCCGGCCCCATGGGGGACGTCGAGGGTGTCGCCTTCGCGGTGTGGGCGCCCAACGCCCGGGCGGTGCGCGTGGTGGGCGACTTCAACTACTGGGACGGCACCGCCTCGGCCATGCGCTCGCTGGGTGCCTCCGGCGTGTGGGAGCTGTTCATCCCCGGCGTCGGGGTGGGTGCCCGCTACAAGTTCGAGCTGTGCTTCCAGGACGGTTCTTGGCACCAGAAGGCCGACCCCATGGCTCGGGCCACCGAGGTGCCGCCCGCCACCGCCTCCGTGGTCACCGACCGCTTCCACGAGTGGGATGACGCCGAGTGGATGGCCCACCGCGCCGTCACCGACCCGCACTCCGGGCCGATGAGCGTCTACGAGGTCCACATCGGTTCGTGGCGTCAGGGCCTGGGCTACCGCGGCCTGGCCGACGAGCTGGTCCCCTATGTCAAGGACGCCGGCTTCACCCATGTGGAGTTCCTGCCGGTGGCTGAGCACCCCTTCGGCGGCTCCTGGGGTTACCAGGTCTCCGGTTACTACGCCCCCACCGCCCGCTTCGGCACCCCCGACGACTTCCGCTACCTGGTGGACCAACTGCACCAGGCCGGCATCGGCGTCATCATGGACTGGGTGCCCGCGCACTTCCCCAAGGATGAGTGGGCGCTGGCCCGCTTCGACGGCACCCCCCTGTACGAGGACCCCGACCCGCAGCGCGGCGAGCACCCCGACTGGGGCACCTATGTGTTCAACTTCGGCCGCAACGAGGTGCGCAACTTCCTCGTGGCCAACGCCCTGTACTGGCTGGAGGAGTTCCACATCGACGGGCTGCGCGTGGACGCGGTCGCCTCCATGCTCTACCTGGACTACTCCCGCGAGGAGGGCCAGTGGCACCCCAACCAGTTCGGCGGCCGGGAGAACCTGGAGGCGATCAGCTTCCTGCAGGAGGCCACCGCCACCGCCTACCGGAAGAATCCCGGCACGGTCATGATCGCCGAGGAATCCACCGCCTGGCCGGGCGTCACCGCGCCCACCGAGTACGGCGGCCTGGGCTTCGGTCTCAAGTGGAACATGGGGTGGATGAACGACACCCTGCGCTACCTGGCCGAGGAGCCCATCAACCGCCGCTACCACCACGGGGAGCTCACCTTCTCCCTCGTGTACGCCTTCTCCGAGCAGTTCATCCTGCCGCTCAGCCACGACGAGGTCGTGCACGGCAAGGGTTCGCTACTGTCGAAGATGCCCGGCGACGCCTGGCAGGAGCTCGCGGGCCTGCGCGCCCTGTACGCCTACCAGTGGTCCCACCCCGGCAAGCAGCTGCTGTTCATGGGCCAGGAGTTCGGGCAAGGCGCCGAGTGGAACTCGGACAATTCCCTGGACTGGTGGATCCTGGACGACCCGGGCCACACCGGCCTGCTCCGCCTGGTCACCGACCTCAACACCTTCTACAAGGACTCCCCCGCCCTGTGGTCGGATGACTTCTCCCACCGCGGCTTCGAGTGGATCGAGGCCGGCGACGGCGACCACAACGTCCTGTCCTACCTGCGCAAGGGCACCGGCCCCGACGGGCGCTCGGATCTGGTGGCGGTCATCGTCAACTTCGCCGGCACCCCGCACGAGGGCTACCGTGTGGGCCTGCCCTTCGCGGGCGGCTGGGACGAGGTCATCAACACCGATGCCCCCGAGTACGGCGGCTCCGGCGTGGGCAACCTCGGCCACGTCGAAGCCGAGGAACTGCCCTGGAACGGCCGCCCCGCCTCGGTGCGGCTGCGGGTCCCCCCGATGGGCGCCATCTTCCTGCGCCCGAGCCGGGACTGAGTCGCGGGCCGTTCCCGAGCGGAGGGCCTGAAGGCGGAAGGAGGGGCTGGTGAAACACCCGGGTGTTTCACCAGCCCCTCCGGCGTCCGTGAACAACTATCGCATTCATACGGAAGCAACGCTCAGCAAAGATGCGAATACCAGAATCACTGCGTCTCTCGCGGCTACCACCGGGGCGCATGATGACAGCAACAACGCAACCGGCCGCAACGCCCCTGCGAAAGGAGTAGTGCACGATGAGCGCAGACCAACTCAAGAAAGCCTGGGAAGAGGAGGAGCGCCTCGCCCATATTCGCGGATGGGACTTTTCTCATATCCACGGCAGGTACACAGAAGAAGATGACCTGCCATGGGACTTTCGAGAGATAGTCCAGAAATACCGAGCAGACAGCATGGAACTAATGGACATGGACACCGGGGGCGGAGAGTTCCTGCTCTCCCTTCATCACCCCAACGAACACACAGCGGCGATCGAGGGCTATCCCCCCAATGTGAAACTGTGCAAAGAAGTCCTGCCACCACTGGGGATTAACTTCAAGGAGGGTTGCGGAGAGGATGAGCTCCCGTTCCCCGACAGTAGTTTCGACATTATCACAAACCGCCACGGCGAATACGACCCCGCAGAGCTGCAGCGCACGCTAAGACCGGGCGGATTATTTCTGACGCAGCAAGTAGGCGCAGAGAACGACCGAGAGCTGGTTCAACTTCTTCTTCCCCACATCATGGAAGTCCCCTACCCCAAGCAATACCTCGAGGCAAGAATATCAGAGCTTATTGACCATGGGTTTGAAGTCTTGGAAAGCGGCGAAGCGCACCGGCCAATACGGTTCTACGACGTGGGAGCCCTCGTCTGGTTTGCGAGGATTATCGACTGGGAGTTTCCAGGTTTTTCAGTGGAAAGCTGCCTTGAAAAGCTGCACCAAGCACAATCACTGATCGACAATACCGGCGTTATTGAAGGTAACATCCATAGATTCTACGTCGTAGCAAGGAAGACGCAATAAGCAGCCCCAACCACCCGACGGAGCCGACTACGGCTGCGCCATTCCCGGTCTTCTCCCCTGGACCGGCCACCGCGGACCGGGATGGCTGTATCGCTCCGGTCGTTTGGCGACCCAGAGGCGCATTGGCATTGCCCGTCCAGATTATGGAGATACATAGCGGCAACGGCCGCGCAACGTTCACCGTGACGTGCCCCACACCGCACTACGCGCCACAGTCTGCAGCACCGTATCCGTGCAGAATCCGTGCAGAGTCGCGGCGCTCACCTCGATGTGACGTCAAGGGCCACACCGCTGTGAGCCACAAACCTACCCGGAGGCTTGGCAGGACAGGTATCGTCCAGATGCATGCATGCGTGCGGTCCCCGCCCTAAGTAGCGAACCTACACGATGTACACTTTTTCGGCCGTTGCAGTTTCTTGCAGCGGCAGCCTCCGTAGTCTGACAAGGGAAGAAGAATGACGCAGAACCTGGCCCAGACCGTTCCGTCGCAGGTCCGGTCCGCCTCGGGTCGCTCCGCCGGTGCCTCCACCCAGATGGAGGTGTGGCAGGGACTGTCCGCCGCCGTCGTCGACGCCATCGCGGACGACTGGTACGCCACCGAGCAGAAGTACCGCGCCGGCAGGATGGAACACTACTTCTCCGCCGAGTTCCTCGAGGGGCGTGCCCTGCTCAACAACCTCACCAACCTCGGGCTGGTCGAGGAGGCCAGCCAGGCGGTGAACGCCTTCGGGCAGAACCTCACCGACATCCTTGAGCAGGAGCCCGATGCCGCGCTCGGCAACGGTGGTCTGGGACGCCTGGCCGCCTGCTTCCTCGACTCCTGCGCCACCCTGGAATTGCCGGTGGCCGGCTACGGCATCCTCTACCGCTACGGGCTGTTCAAGCAGCTGTTCGAAGACGGCTTCCAGACCGAGCACCCCGACCCGTGGATGGAGGAGGGCTACCCCTTCGTCATCCGCCGCGAGGAGGCCCAGCGCATCGTCCGCTACAACGACCTGACTGTGCGCGCCGTCCCCTACGACATGCCGATTACCGGCTACGGCACCAAGAACGTGGTCACCCTGCGGTTGTGGCGCGCCGAGCCCATGGAGGAGTTCGACTACGACGCCTTCAACTCCCAGCGCTTCACCGACGCCATCGTCGAGCGTGAGCGCACGGGAGACATCTCCCGCGTGCTCTACCCCAACGACACCACCTACGAGGGCAAGGTGTTGCGGGTG
The DNA here is from genome assembly GCF_032465695.1 of Actinomyces sp. MRS3W. NCBI lineage: Bacteria > Bacillati > Actinomycetota > Actinomycetes > Actinomycetales > Actinomycetaceae > Actinomyces > Actinomyces sp. MRS3W. The sequence continues at coordinate 3,768 of NZ_JAWDJJ010000085.1, read as the reverse complement.
CGCCAGCAGTACTTCTTCTGCTCGGCCTCCCTGCAGGAGATCGTCGACAACTACGTCGCCCACCACGGCGAGGACCTGAGCGGCTTCGCCGACTACAACTCCGTCCAGCTCAACGACACCCACCCGGTGCTGGCCATCCCCGAGCTCATGCGTCTGCTCATGGACGAGCACCACCTGGGCTGGGACCAGGCCTGGCAGGTCGTGACCAAGACCTTCGCCTACACCAACCACACGGTGCTGGCCGAGGCCCTGGAGACCTGGGAGATGTCCATCTTCGACCGGCTGTTCCCGCGCATCGCCGAGATCGTCCGCGAGATCGATCGCCGCTTCCGTCAGGACATGGCCGAGCGCGGTATCGACCAGATGCGCATCGACTACATGGCGCCCCTGGCCGGAGACAAGGTGCGCATGGCCTGGATCGCCTGCTACGCCTCCTACTCCATCAACGGCGTGGCGGCACTGCACACCGAGATCATCAAGCGTGACACCCTCAAGGAGTGGCACGACATCTGGCCCGAGCGCTTCAACAACAAGACCAATGGGGTTACCCCGCGCCGCTGGCTGCGCCAGTGCAACCCGCGCCTGTCCGCACTGCTGGATGAAGTGGCCGGCTCCGACGCCTGGGTCAAGGACCTGTCACTGCTGGCCGAGTACACCGACGCCGCCGACGACGACGCACTGCTGGACCGCCTGGCCGAGATCAAGCACGCCAACAAGGTGGACTTTGCCGCCTGGGTTGCCGAGCGCGAGGGTATTGAGATCGACCCCGACGCGATCTTCGACGTGCAGATCAAGCGCCTGCACGAGTACAAGCGCCAGCTGCTCAACGCGATCTACATCCTCGACCTGTACTTCCGCATGAAGGAGAACCCCTCGCTGGAGGTGCCGCCGCGCGTGTTCATCTTCGGCGCCAAGGCGGCCCCCGGCTACATCCGGGCCAAGGGCATCATCAAGCTCATCAACGCGATCGCGGAGCTGGTCAACAACGACCCGGTGGTCTCCCAGACCATCAAGGTGGTCTTCGTCCACAACTACAACGTCTCCCCCGCCGAGCACATCATCCCGGCGGCCGACGTTTCCGAGCAGATCTCCATGGCCGGTAAGGAGGCCTCGGGCACGTCCAACATGAAGTTCATGATGAACGGCGCCCTCACCCTGGGCACTCTCGACGGCGCGAACGTGGAGATCCTCGACGCCGTTGGTGACGAGAACGCCTACATCTTCGGTGCCACCGAAGACGAGCTGCCCGCCCTGCGCCAGACCTACGACCCCAAGTCCGTCTACGAGACCGTCCCGGGCCTCAAGCGGGTGCTGGACGCCTTCACCGACGGCACTCTGGATGACAACGGCTCCGGCTGGTTCGCGGATCTGCGCCGTAGCCTGCTGGAGGGCGGCGACGCCGACGTCTACTACGTGCTCGGCGACTTCGCCGCCTACCGGGCCACGAAGGACGCCATGGCCGCCGACTACGCCGACCAGCGCGCCTGGCAGCGCAAGGCGTGGGTCAACATCACCCGCTCCGGCCGTTTCTCCTCCGACCGCACCATCAGCGACTACGCCAAGGTGTGGGGCATCGAGCCTCAGCCGGTCGCCTGATCGCAACGCGGCCTAGCTCAAAGGCTCCCGCCCCTGGAACGCAGGGGCGGGAGCCTTTGAGCTAGTGCAGTGACGGTGGTTCAGCACCGAGTCAGCGCAACAGGTCAGTACAAAAGGGTGGCGAGCTGGCGCCGGGCGCGAGCCACCTCGGGAGTGGCAGCGCCAATGACATCGAACAGCTCCAGCAGCCGCACCCGGGCGCGCTCACGGTCGTCGCCGGTGTGACTGCGCACGACCTCCAGTGCCCGTCCCAGGCAGGCGTTGATGTCACCGAGGGTCAGGGCCGCGTCTGCCCCGGCGAGCTGGGCCTCCAGGTCCGCACCCGGGGCGTCTGCGGCGGCCAGCAGGGCGGCGGGGTCCTGGCCATCCATGCGGGCGAGCAGACGGATCTGGTTGCGGGCCGCCTGCAACGAATCGTCGGCAGGCGCCTGGGCGATGGCGTGGTCGTAGACCGCCTCAGCGCCGGCCCAATCCCCACGCTCGATGGCTTCGCGAGCCTCCCGCTCCACCGGCGTCTCCTCGGGCTCATTCGGCTCCGCAGGCGCCTCAACGGCGATGCGGCCGGTGATGCCGTTGCGCTCGGCCACCTCCAGCAGCTGGTCGAGCAGGGCGCGCAGCTGCTCCTCGGGAGCACTCCCCTGAAACATGGGCACGGGTTGCCCAGCCAGCAGGGCGACAACCGTGGGCACCGCCGTCGCCTGAAGTGCCTGGGCCACCTCGGGTGCGGTGTCGACGTTGACGCGGGCAAGCTGGAACCGCCCGGCGTACTCGCCCGCCAGGCGCTCCAGCAGCGCCGCCAGATCGGTGGAGACCTGGGAGCGCGGCGTGTGCAGCACCACCACGACAGGAACCTGCGCCGATCCCTCCGCCACCTGCCGCAGCGTCGAGGCATCCATGTCGACGACGAGGGCGCCGGACGCCGTACCCTGCGCCCCGCCTGCAGGCGCGTCGGCAGGGGTTGCCCCCGACTTGGGAGCAAAGGAGGACAGGTCAACGGCACCGAACATGCTCATGGTGCGCCTTTCCCGGGCTGGGCCCGCAATCTGTTGTGGCGACGTGTTGTGTTACGCCAGGGAGCGTAGTCCCGCCGCGGATACTCCTTGGGCCACGTTCGCCCCCGGCGTCAGCCCTCCGCCTCGTCCTCCTCTGCCGGGGCCTGGGAGTCGTCGCGGGAGACCGAGGCGAGCACGAGGTCCATGCCCAAGGCGGTCGCGTTGGCGTCGGCGTCGGCGGCCGGAATGAGGAAGGCGACCATGACGTCGTAGTTCGCGGTGACGGTACCCACGACCTCCTGGTCTTCGCCGAGCAGTGCGCCGACGGTGCTGTCGGCCAGGGACAGCGTCGAACCGGCGACGGTTTTCTTGTAGACCGTCGCGAAGCTCAGGGTGGTCATGGTGATGACGCCGCCGTCGGCGGTGCGCAGGCTCTTAAAGCCATCCGAACCGGCCTTGGCGCTCACCGTCACCTCACCGATCTCGGCGAGGTCAACGGCGCGTTCGGACGCGATGCGCTGGCGTAGGACGTCGTCGCCAAAGGCCTTGCCATTGTCGCCATCGGGGTTATTGAGCGCATCGACGTAGGCGTCGAGGACCTCCTGCGGGCTGGCCTTGAGCTCGGTGGCGTCGTCGGCCTCGATCTGCTCGGTGCCGATGGCCGGGGCATAGGTGGCGGGGATCTCCACGCCGGCGAAGAGCTGGGTCCAGCCCCACAGCTGGAAGTTGTCGCGCGCGGAGTCCTGGGTCAGGGCCAGCAGGTAGCCCTGCTCGTCCTCGGCGAAGTCGGTGATGGTGAGCACCGTACGCGGGAAGTCCGTGGCCAGCGCGACGGTCCCCGCCTGGCTGTCGGTAGTGAAGTTGTGAACGAAGGTGTCATCCGACGTCGCCTTGGCGACGGCGTACTCCTCGCCGCGGATCCGCGCGGCCGGACCGGTGAGGTAGCCGGCTAGCGCGTCGGTGTTCTTCTCCGCATCTGCCGCCTCCAGACCGGTCTGGATGCGTTGCAGCACAGTCGTGAGGCGGTCGGAATCCAGCACCGGCTGGGGGGTCGGGGTACCGGTTGCCGCCGGAGCGGCGGGCACGTCCTGGGAGCAGGCGGCGAGCACGGCGGCGACGGCGCTCGCGGTGGCTCCGGTGACGAAGGCTCGGCGGCTGGACATCATGCGTGGTGCTCCTG
>NZ_JAWDJJ010000084.1:0-5284 GCF_032465695.1 Actinomyces sp. MRS3W | reverse complement strand
CGGGTGTGGTCACGGGGATGATCCTAAGAAGGGGCGTCGGCCAGGAGGCCCGGACGGGCAAGTGTGTTCGAGGTGTGATTCGCGGTCACCTATCTGCGCGGAGGAGACAACGGTAGGGCCGCCCGGTAGGAGCGGGTGCCCCCTTGAGGCGAGCGACTCGCGGGGCGGTGGGGCGTCCATGCGTTTTCCGACCTTGGGGTACGTTTTACGACCACCCCGGGGTCGTGGAATGTACCCCGGGGTCGTAAAACGTCCTCATGGTTGGGTAGGGGACGCGTTGGCGAGTTCCCGGGCCGCTCTGCCGCTTCAGCTGAGCGGCGGCTCCTCGCGACCACAGACGAGGTAACAGGGTGGACCGCAGCCGAAGGGTCAGCCACTTCACTTCCACATGCAAGTGAAACTGCATTACGATGAGTTTGACCTTTTATGACGATGCATCTGGAAGGGGAGGTGTCATGACCGCCAGCGCGCTCACCAGGGTCGGCCTCGCGGCGCAGACCGTGCGTGAGGTTCAGGAGATCGGTCCTCTAGAAGGCGCCGCGCTCGTCCTGCGCAGCTCCGACGGGCGCGAGGTCGAGCTGACGCCGAACGTGCAGCGGGCTCTGTTTGCCGCCCTCGCCGCGATCGCGGAGCACGGAGAAGTGATGATCGGTCGGGTGCCCGATGAGCTCACCAGCACTGTTGCGGCCGACATGCTCGGTGTGTCGCGTCCGACCTTGCTCAAGTGGAGCCGCAATGGCGTGCTCGATTCCTTCAAGGTCGGCTCGCACACTCGTTTCCGTCGTGAGGATGTAGTCCGTCTTCGCGATGAGCGTGAGCGCGAGCGTCGTCGTGCCTTTGAGGAGTTGCGAGCCCTCGACGCCGACGGCGACTTCGAGTACTTCGAGGACTGACTGCGACCTTCCTGCGTAGGTATCCCGTCGCAGGGCTCTGCAACCGCTGTGCAGGTCGTTGTGGCGCTTCCTTGGCATGTGGCGCGGCTGTGGGGTGAGGCGAGGACTCTCAATGCGCCCTTGACTGCTGTAGCACCCCGGCGGATACTTGTACGAGTTCTTGTACGACTAAAGGGGGAAGCGTGGCTGTGCTGACTGCGAGCGAGGCTCGCGCCAAGTTGTTCGGGCTGATTGAGCAGGTCAACCAGGATTCGGCGCCGGTGGAAATCACCTCGCGCCGTGGTGACGCCGTGCTCATCTCGCGCAGCGAGTTCGACGCCTTGGAGGAAACTGCGCATCTGCTGCGCTCGCCCGCTAACGCCGCTCGCCTGCTCGAGAGCCTCGCCCAGGCGAGGGCCGGGCGGGTCGAGGAGCACAGCTTGCTTTCATGAGGTTAGTGTTCACGCCGAACGGCTGGGATGACTACACGTCCTGGCTGACTGTGGATCGGCGGATGGTGGTGCGCATCAATAAGATCCTTGAGGATACGGCGCGGCACCCCTTTGAGGGGATCGGCAAACCGGAGCCATTACGACACGCTCTAGCGGGAGCCTGGTCGCGAAGAATCTCCGCCGAGCACCGACTGGTTTACGTCATCCACGGCGACGACGTGATCATCGTCCAGGCCAGATATCACTACGAGTAACGCGCGGACGACCCGTGCCAACGGCTACTGTGCGCCGCGCACCGAGCGCCGCGGGCTCGCGAATGCGTAGCAGATCGTGGCGGCCATGATGATCCGGCATGTGGCAGGGCTGGACATCGCGCCCACGGGGTTCTTCCTGGTCCCGACCGGCGGCACGCGTGAGAACGTAGTGACCCACTTGGCTCGTAGAGATCGACATCCCTCTGAAGGCCTGGAAGAATCCGGGCATGGGCGAGACCTACCTCAAGGCGCTTGGTCTTCACGCTGACTGGGGTGCGACGGCGGAAGCGCTTCAGCATGCGAAGCAGATGGCTGTCGACCCGCCGGACCCGTACAGCCACATCTCGGTCTACAACGACCCCTCGGGTGCTTGCGTCGGGCTCATCGATACCCGGGATGGATTCTCCACGGAAACCTTCACCGTCCACGGGGCAGGCGGGCACACGGTCGAGGCGTGGCAGGTGATGCCCGGCACCGCCGAGATCAATCTGTTGGACGACGACGGCGAGCTCATCACTCGTTTCTTGGCGTTTGTAGACGATCCGCACATGTATCCGTGGTATCCGCTCAAAGCTGTTGCGGGATTGGCGAGGTACTCCGACTATCAACTCGGGGCCATCGCCGTCGACGTTAATGTCTACGATTCAGTCGAAGCGTGGAAGGCCGAGCAGGAACCGCTGAACGATGCAGGAATGAGGATCGGGCCTACCTTCATTGCAAGTCCGTGGCTGTTCGCCTTGTACGCCGGCGACGCCACCGCTGAGGAAGCCAGCCCCGTCTCCATGTTCAAGGCCGTCGTCAAGCACGTGAATGTGGTGACGAACCGGCTCACCGGCGTGCAGTGGTATCGCGCCCTGGCCGATTGCGGTTTCGAGTGCGCGCTCGCACTTCCGATGGATACAACGCCGGCTCCCCGTGTAGGGAGCGTGGTTGACGGTAAGGCGTTTCTCACCGGCACCACAGGATTCTGGGGATCCGCCGTTCAATAGTCGCCGAGCCGGGAACTCGTTCCGACCATCCGCCGCGCACCCGGGCGCTGGCCCGCGGCGCCAACGTCATGATCTTGTGCGGCTCAGTAGGAGCGGCCGACGTGATCGGGCACCATGAACGGGCCATAGGTGCGGAAAACGATGTGGTCGTACTGGGTGAAGCCCCAACTGACCTCGCTCATCAGGGCGCCGTCGTCGGCGCGCCAGGTGTCGGGAGACTGATTCGGTAGGACGAACAGGCAGGCGAACCAGCTCAGCCCAAGTATGACGATGAGGGCGGCCATCGTCACGGTGAGCACCGCGGTGCGGGCGAGTTCTGTCAGGGTCCGAGTCCGCTCCATGAGCCAGGCCAAGACCGCGCACCCGCCGGTGACGATGCCGGTGGTCATCAGCGTGAAGGACACATCGGGAGTCACGTAGGGGCGTACCGCGATCACCTCCTCGACCGGCTCGGTGCCGTTGTAAGGGCCGTCGAGGGACGTCGTCAGCGGCGTCATTGTTAAAACGATCGCGGCAAGCGCCACGGTGACGGCGGCCAGGATGATCGCCGCCTTGTCGCCGCCCAGCAGGCGCGCCCAACGCTGACGCAGTGACCTCGCCCATGCTCCCATAGGAGCAGCGTAGCGACGCCGGGCAGCTGATACTCCACTGGTGGGAGGTAAGCGCCAGGCCCTCGACGCCACCACCGGTCTGCTCACCACCCGTGACGTCGTGCGCGACCATCCGGACGCGTGGACCGATGACGACATCCGAGAGCGCACCGCCGCTCTGATCGACGAAGTCCTCGCCATCTGGCCGACGCCCGTTGGGTACGTCCACCGTGCCCAGCGGCGTGCGCTCACCGTCAACAACGCCACGATGAAGGACCTGTTGGATGCGGTCCTGCTGTCGGCCGGGGAGGAGCTGGTCGGCATCGGTAGGGACGGGCAGACGGTCCGGGGTGTCATGGATGGCGCCGGGAGGCTGGTGCTTAGTGGCGAGGCGCATGCCTATCCATCGGCGCCCGCGGTCCGAGTGCGCGGGACCGCTATGAACGGCTGGACTTTCTGGCATGTGGAGAGCCCCGATGGCCCCACTCTGGATGACCTGCGGGCCCGCCTGCTGTCGCCTGGGGTGTGAGGCGGCGTGAGCGCGTAGTCGGCGCATCGTCGTCGACCCGCCTGCGCCGGGGAGTGAAGGCGCTGCTGCTTGTGCGGCGGGGCTTCGTCCGGGATGAGCGGGAGAAAAGTGTCCGTCTGTCGCAACTTTTGCGGGGGCGGTTCGCCGAGTGGTGTGGCGAATGGCCTCTGTGCTGGGCAAACGCTGAATCATGTGATTGAGCCGCAGCGGGTGGGCGCCAAAAGTTGCGACGGATGGTCACATTTAGGGGTGCGAGCGGTGGTCCGGGTGTTGTTTGGGGCGTGCGTCATCCCTGCCAGAGGTTCTGCATGTACTCCGGCGGGCATGGGTGTCCCTCCCGGATGACACCGGGATTGCCGAGCACCATGGATCCAGACGGAACGTCGGTGTTGACCAATGCCCCGGGAGCGATGAGGACGTCGTCGCCGATGGTGATTCCGCCGACGATGACGGCGTTGGTGCCGATCCATACTCGGTCTCCAATGGTGGGGGCGCCTGTCCGGCGACCGGAGGGCACGATGCCGATCGTGACGCCCGTGGCGATATTGCAGTTGCTGCCGATCACGGCGGCCGGGTTGATGATGACACGGCCGCGGTGCCCGATGTAGAAGCCGGGGCCGATCCTGGTTGACCAAGGAATCTGGATGAATGTCGTTGCCGACAGATGGCTAAGAGCGGCCCGATATGCCTTCCGCAGCAGCGGCGAGCTGGCGTTCTGTGCATGTCGGAACGCCCACAGGTAGCTCAGCACCTTACGGTCGCCGAGTCGGGCGGCCAACGACACGTCGGTGCGGCCGAAGTAGCGGAAGAGATCTGAGCGGAAGAGCTTGCGCGCGGTCGAGGTCATGGAGGGAACTCCTCGGGGGTGGTTCAGGTGCCTTCAAGATTACTGGCGTTTCGTCGCGGGCTCGCCGGGCGGGTGTGCCGGGGGAGTCAAGGCGTGGGGTTGTGCGGCGGGGTCTCGTCCGGGTTGAGTGGGTGAAAAGTGTCCATCTGTCGCAACTTTTAACGGGGGTGTCCCGTGGCAGGGTGTGGCAAATAGCCTCTGACCTGGGCAAATGCTGAATCACGCGGTCGGGCCGTGGTGGGCGAGCGGCAAAAGCTGCGACGGATGGACACTTTTTGAGGCGGGCAAGTGGTGCTCCGGGCGTGTCTGGTCTGTATGCGGGCGCTATGAAGGTGCGGCAAGTGGTGCTCCGGGTGCGCAGGAGCATGTCGGTCGTGTCCGGGTATGTCTGGGTGCGTCCTGAGGGGAGGGCGGCCCTCGGTGGTGGCTGTGCTGCGGGGTTCGATACGCAGAACGACACGCCGCAAAATGTGCTCTCGGTCTCTAGCCCTGGGGTGGTGTTAAGACCCCTGGAATCTCGCGGGATCGTGCGCTCGGCTCCAACATCCGACTGCTTCGTGACCACAACATGTTGTGGTCGACACTCCGTGTCGGTCCCAGATGCTGTGTTGCACCGGTGTCATTTGGGGTAGTGTTTGAGGTGTCAGCGGAGCTGAGCTGCCAGCCCAGAGCCGTCCGTCCATCGAAGTACTGGAGCCTTTCTCGTGTCCGACAGCACCCCCACCCCGTCCGCCGCTCACCTGGCCGCCGC
>NZ_JAWDJJ010000083.1:0-3095 GCF_032465695.1 Actinomyces sp. MRS3W | reverse complement strand
AGCGTGGCTTGCAGCGGGCGTCGTCACCGCCATACCCGAAGGTGTCACGGTGGGGGAGGACGGCGTCGTCGTCGAGGAGGGCACCGCCAACGTGGACCTGTCCGATGCCGCAGCCGCGCTTGACGAACTGGACGACGCCGAAACGAGCCTGCTGGTGGCCCAGATCCGCGCCACGCTCGTGGGCGTCCAGACCGAACCCGGATTGACACTGGTGGAGGACGTGCGCGTGCGCGCCGACGGCAAGGACCTTGGGGGCCCGGCTTCGCTGCCCGCCGTCGACGCCGCCGGTGGGGCGGTGGTCGGCATGTGCGCGGGTGGGGTCGTGCAGGGCCTGAGCTCGACCCGCACGACGCTGGTGACTGCCGAAACCCTGGGGGCCGAGGAAGCGGGGCACCCCACCCTCGGGGCGGACGGGGTCGTGTACGCGCTGAGCAACTCGAGCCTGCTGCGCGTACGGCCCGACGACAGCGCGGCCAGCGTCATCCTGTCGGTCGGTGAGGCCGACGCCGAAGACGACGGCCTGCTCGCCCCTCTTGCCGACCGTCATCACTGGGTATGGACCGCGGCTGCGGGGACGCTGCTGGCCGTCAACGACCTCGGCCAGCGCGCGGATATCGACGCCCCCTGGCTGGCCGGGCGCGAAGTGGTGGCTTTCGACCTGTCCATCGAGTCGGCCCGCATCGTGGTGCGTCACCGCGCCGATGGCTCCGGCGACAATGAGCGGGTTGATGTCGCCGCCGTCGTCCGCGACGACGGCGCCCCCACGGCTCTGGGCGAGCCCCGGGAGGTGCCCGAGGCGAGTGGCGCGCGCACCACCGACATCGTTTGGTACGACCCGGTCAGTGTGGCCATGCTTCCGGCGGTTGCGGACGGGGAGACGACGCCGCGCATCCGCAGCATTGGCGTCGGCGGCCCGCAGACCACCGAGAACACCTGCCCGGCTGCGACCGCGATGACCGCCGACCGCGCCAGCGGCGTCGTTCAGCTGACTGACTCCGCCGGCCGCGTCTGGCAGCGCAGCGGCGCTACCTGGCGCGTGGCCGCGACCGACGTCTCCGATGTGTCGTTCCCACTGGCCTGAGCCTCGGGCGGCCCGGGTTTCAGCGGCATTCGGCGCTGCTCCTGACGAACTGAGCCTCCGGGCGGAACAGTTCCACCCGGAGGCTCAGGCCGAATCAGGAACTCAGGAGTACTGAGCACCGGCACCTGGCCGGCAAACCGGTCCGGATCCCGTGTTACATCACCTGCGCGTCGAGGCGGATGACGCCGTAGGTCCACCCGTGGCGGTGGTAGACGGCGCAGGGTTGCTTCGTGGACTTCTCAATGAAGAGATAGAAGGGGTGACCGACCAGCTCCATCTGGTACAGCGCCTCATCCACCGTCATCGGTACGGCCTCGTGGAGTTTCTGACGCACGACCACGGGCGAGTCGCCCAACTGGGACTCCACCGCGACGCCCGGCTCGGTGGGCGCCGACGGTGAATCCTCAATGGGCAGGTCATCCGTGTCGGGCAGCTCTGCCTCCGCGGCGGGAACCTCCTGGGTCGGCGCGGGGACATCGACGACGTAACGGCGGTGGTTCTTCTTCCGATCCCGCGCCCGGCGCAGGCGCTCGGTGAGCTTCCCCATGGCGATGTCGAAGGCGGCGAAGCGGTCGGACGAGCTGGCCTCGGCCCGGATCACCGGGCCCTTGGAGACAACGGTGATCTCTGCGCGTTCGGCGGTGTCCGCCTGGCGCGGGTTGCGCTCGTGGGTGATCTCGACCTCGACACGTTGGACACGCGGGTCGAATTGCTCGACCTTGGCGGCCTTCTCCTCAACGTAGTCCCGCAGGCGGGAGCTGATCTCCGCGTTACGACCGACGACGGTGATGTCCATGGTGGAACCTCTTTCTGAGTCCAAATGATCCTTATGAGGGGATCGGGCTAGGGGAAATACCCGCCGCACTTCACGACGGGCTTCGGAGTGGTCAGCCACCTCCTCCTACGTGCAGCCGTCATTCGAGACGGTGACGCGGCGCCGACGATGGCTGCCGCGCGGTGCTATGTGCGTTACGACACAAACTTACACTATTTCTGCGGTCCTCATGCCCGCCGTGCCGGCGTCGGTACGGCGGGCATCGGTGGCCGATGGGGTCGGTGTGCGCACCGGCCCTCCAGGCACGCGCACCGGCCGATGCCGGGACGGCGGTGGTGCGGCCGCCACCGTCAGCGCTCCGAGCACGACGGCGCCACCCTGGGTCAGCGCCCGCGCACACGCACCCAGCGTCGCCCCGGTGGTCACGACGTCGTCCACGAGCACGACAGGCATGCCGCGCACTGGTGTCAGCAGCCTGGGCGGCACTGAGCGGTTGGCGCGTCGTTGTGTCGCGGAACGGCCCGCCTGGTGCGCGCCGCCGGTGCCGATGCGGCGGCGCACAACATCGGCGCTCAGCACCGTCACCGGTTGCTTGCTCCCGTCTGCGGCCCAGCCGGTGGCGAGGCCGTGGGCGACGGCGTCGGCAAAGTCCGCCGCGACCAAGCGCCCGCGCAGTCGGCGCCGTAGACCGGACGGGGCCGGAACTACCAGTAGCTGTCCCGCTGCTTCGACGGCTGCAACGGCGTCGGTGTGCAGGTTGCCGGCCAGCCACTGGCCGGCGCGCTCGCCCACCCGGGACATCACCGGGCCCAGGTCCTCGCGTGACCCGTTCTTCCAGCCCAGCACCAATGCGCGCACCGGCCCCGTGTAGGCGGCGATGGTCCACAGCGGCAGATCCCCGGCGGCGTCCGCGTGCTCCACCTGGTGCGGGGCGACGTCGAGCAGCGCCGCGCAGTCCTCGCACAGGGCGACATCCCAGCGCCCGCAGCCCGCGCATGCCAGCGGCAGACCCAGCCGTGCCGCCTCGCGCAGCGCCCTGCGGAGTGCGGCGAGCGGGTGCCCGGCGAGCGCGCCGGGGCGCACAGCGGGCACGGCGTGGGGCCCCGGTGCGGGTGTGGCGGAACGATCCGTGGCGGGCATGGCTCCCAGTGTGAGCCGGTCGCGGCATCGTCGCCCAGCCGGCGACCGCAGTTGTCCACCGCCCCGCGGGGAAGGCGGACGTGCCGCTCACCTGTGGAC
>NZ_JAWDJJ010000082.1:0-12590 GCF_032465695.1 Actinomyces sp. MRS3W | reverse complement strand
GTTGCCGTCCGCGTCGAGCACGGAGGCCTTGATGCCGCCGCCGCCGCAGTCGACGCTGAGCGTGGTCGTAGTAGTCACGGCACGACGCTACCGCCTGGGGGCGCCGGTCGTGCGCGGGAAACGGCACGCCCACCACTGCGAGCGTTAGCCAGCAAGGTAATTCCGGCTCTCGGATGCGCGTGGCAGCGTCATCTGCGCAGGGCGGGAATTATGCTGGGGGCTGGGCTGAGCGAAACCGCTCCTGAGCAATGACGCCACCGAGGGGAACGATTCCGGGAATGGATTCTGCAAACTCTGCTGCTTCTGTCGCGAATGATGTAGCCCTTTCGCTGGAGGGAGTGGACTTCTCCTACGGCGATCAGCGCGTGCTCCGCGATGTGTCACTGACCGTCCCCGCCGGGCGGTCAGTGGCCATTGTGGGTCCTTCCGGCAGCGGCAAGTCCACGCTGCTGTCGATTGTGCTGGGACTGCTGAAGCCGGACGCGGGCAGGATTCGCATGACCGGCAAAGCGGTGGAGGCCGGGCTGTCCGGGGCGACTTCGAGGCTACGCCGCGAGACCGTTGGCATGGTCTTCCAGTCAGGCTACCTGCTCGACGAACTCAGCCCGGTGGAGAACGTCATGCTGCCCGCGCTGGCCGCAGGCGTAGACGCGGGCGAGGCCCGCGGGCGGGCCGAACGCGTGTTGAGCGATCTCGGGCTGGCCGAACTGGAGCGGCCCGTGGGCACCTACTCCGGCGGCGAGCAACAGCGCGTGGCCATCGGGCGTGCACTGGTCAACTCCCCGAAACTGCTGGTGGCGGATGAGCCCACCGCCTCCCTCGACCCGGACAACCGGCAGGCGGTGGTGGACCTGCTGCTGGGGCAGGCGAGCACACGCGGCTGCGGCATTCTCCTGGTCACCCACGATCTGGCCGTGGCCGAACGGGCCGACGCGGTGCTGCGCCTGGCCGACGGGCGCCTGGAGCCGCAGTCGTGAGCGGCGCGCTATTAAGGGGCCTGGCCGGGGTGGCGCGTGCACTGCGGCGCCAGCATGCCCACGCCGGCACACGCGCCGGCGCAATCGTGGTGGCGCTGGGAACGTTCCTTGCGTGCATGGGGGCGCTCGGGGCCATCCTGGCTGTCACCACCGTTGACCTGCGTACCGAGCGTTCGGCTGCGGCTTCCCCGGTCTTGGTGGACTCCGAAGAAGATGCCCAACTGCTGTACTACTACGCCTACAGCAGCAGCAATGACCGCCCAGTGACGATCGGGGTGATCGAGCCGCTCTCCGATGACGCGCCGCTACCGCCGGGTGTGGAGCAGTGGCCGGAGCCCGGGCAGGCGGTGGTCTCCCCACAGCTTGCCGCGGAGCTCACCGGCGACGCCGCTCTGAACTATGGGCAGGTGGTCGGCACCATCGACCCGGCTGCCCTGGAGAGCCCTGCCGAGCGGCGGGTGTACATGCGCCCGGCTCCCGATGCGCTGCAAGCCGAGGCGATGTTCCCGGCTTCGGGCTTCGGGGTGCCGATGGAGTACGAGAGTGAGGCGCTCCATGGTGTCGGCTACCTGTACGGCACCTCTAAGGGCGAGACAGTGCCGCTGGCGCTCATTGCGCTGTCAGTCACCGGGCTTATCACTGTGGCCGCGGGCGCCTGTGTGGGCGCGCAGTCGCTGCGCCGCGACGGGCTCATGTTCATGACCATCGGCCTGCAGCGCCGTCACATGGCGATCGTGGATGCGCTTGAGCATCTGTGGGCAACGCTCATCGGTGCCGCGGCCGCTGGGGTGGTGCTGGCGGTCGCCTGCCTGCTGGACATCAGTATCCCGTTCCTGGACACGCGTTATCTGGCCGCCGATACGCGTTCCGCCTTGGTGAGTTTCATCGTTGCCCTGCTGGCGGCGTGGGCGGTGGTCAACCTGGCGCTCATCCTGGCTCGTGCCGCGGTGCGCCGCCTGGGCGGGCGGCGCCGGGTCAGGACTGGCGAGCCCAATCGGAGCCTGGCTAGTTCTGTGTGCTTGTTTGCCATGGTGGCAGCCGTCAGCGTGCCGCAGCTATGGCCCGACTGGCCTGAGAAGACGATCCTGTGCACGCTGGCCGGCGCCGTGGTGGCTGTGACCGCGTGGGCGCCGATCACCGCCTGCACCCAGATGATCGGTGCCGGGCTCGCGCGAGTGGGCCTGCGCCGTCGCTCCCCGGGCAGCCTGGTGGGCGGCCGCGTGTTGCAGCGGCAGACGGTGCGCAGCAGGCGCCTGGCCACCGGGGTGTGCGCCGCGGTCATTATGGCCGGCTTCGTGCAGCTGTGGGTCGGCTCGCTTGGGGCGGCCTACTACGGCTCGGTGGCCAACCGAGACGCCTTTGGAACCAGCGTGCTGGAGGTGACGGGCGCTGCGGGGATGGATACGCGCGCCTTCGTGGCCGCCCTGCCTGAGAACGCGGGCGTGATTCGCGTGGGCATGACCGACCAGGACGAGGAGCTGCAACAGAATGTGGTGGCGCTCAGCGCCAACTGCGCCACGCTGGCGGCTGCGGAACTCACATGTCCCGCCGGGGAGATCGAGCGCGTCACCCTGACCACGGCGCGCCAACGCTACGTGGCCGGAGCGCAGCTGGCGGATGTCACTGTGGTGGACGTCCCCGCCGCAGTAAACGATGACCAGACTCTCGTCCTCGTCTCCCTGGACGGTCGTGACCTGAACGTCAATCAGTTGCAGACACTGGCCAGTGAACGCATCCCGGGGGCGGTGGTCGCAGTCCGCTCCGACTGGATCGTCTCCGGCGTGGACACCCTGCTCAAGGCCAACTGGGTGATCACACTCGCCGCTGTGGGACTCACGGGCGTATTCGTGGCGTTGGCGGTGGTGGTCGCCACCGACGCCCGCGGGCTCGGTGCGCTACTGGCGCCGCTGGGTTCCCTGTTGGGCCGACCCCGGATCGCCTCGGCCGCCGCGGCCTGGAGCGCGGGCGTGCCCCTGCTGGTTTCGGGTGGATTCGGCGTGCTCGCCTACCAGATCCTCCCCATGGGCATGGGCAAGATCACCGGCAGCACCGATGTCTTTGCCACGTTGTGGGAGCCCAGCGGCGCGTTTACCGTCGGCGCGCTAGCACTGACGGTGTTGGCGGCGCTCGTCGCCGCGGTGCTGGCAGGCAACCTGGCGCGGCGCTATGTGCGTGCCTGGCGGCCCGGTGCCACCGCCGTCGATCTGCGCTCCTAGCCGGTGGCATGGTGCTCCGCCTGGCGATATCCGACCTTGGGGTACGTTTCACGACCACCCCGGGGTCGTGAAACGTACCCCAAGGTCGTCAAACGTCGACGGGGCCGTGCGGGTGGGGCGGCCCGAGCGTGCTGCGCCGCGGGCCGCTGAGCGGAGGAAGCGCTCGGGCTGTGGTGTCATGGGTCTATGAGCCATGCCGCCCCCACGCCCCCCGACGCGGTGCGCGTGCGCCTGGATCTGGCCTATGACGGCGCCGGCTTCCATGGCTGGGCCGCCCAGCCCGGCCTGCGCACCGTCGAGGGCACGCTTACCGACGCCCTGGCCATGGTGCTGCGCACTCCGGTGCGGCTGACCGTGGCCGGGCGTACTGACGCCGGTGTCCACGCCGCCGGGCAGGTCGCTCACGTCGACGTGCCCACCGCCGCCTGGGAGGCACTGCCTGGGCGTTCCGAACGCACCCCGGAGCGGGCGCTGCTGGATCGCCTGGCCGGGGTGCTGGCCCGGGGCGCCCACTCCGCCGTCCCCGCCTCACCGCGCGGCACCAGCGACCTGGTGGTCACCGGCGCCCGCGTGGTCCCGGAGGCCTTCGACGCTCGCTTCTCCGCCCTGACCCGGCGCTACTGCTACCGCATCGCCGACGGCGGCCCCGGCGGCGCCCCGCGCGACCCGGCCCGTCGCGGCCAGGTCCTGTGGCTGGGGGACACCCTCGACGTCGCTGCCATGCAGGCCGCCAGCCGCCCCCTGCTGGGGGAACACGACTTCCTGTCCTACTGCCGCCCCCGCGAGGGCGCCACCACCATCCGCACGCTCAAGGAGCTCACCTGGCGGCGCCTGCCGTCCGGCGTCCCCGGCCCCGATGGCGGGCTGGTCACCCTCACCGTCGTCGCCGACGCCTTCTGCCACTCCATGGTGCGCTCGCTCGTGGGTGCCGCGCTCGCCGTCGGGAGCGCGCGCCGCGACGTCGACTGGCCCGCCCGGCTGCTGGCAGCCCGCACCCGGGACCAGGCCGCGCCGGTGGCCCCCGCCCACGGCCTCACCCTGGAAGAAGTGACCTACCCGCCCGACGCCGAGCTGGCGGCGCAGGCGGCCCGGGCCCGTACCTTGCGGCGGGCACCCGGCTGCTGCGACTGACTGCGCGATGAGTGGGGCGGCGCTTGGTCGGCGTGGCCGGCATGCCTGAGCGCTGTTGCGCCGTCGTCGCCCGTCTGCCGCCTCGACCCCGACGGCCGCGGCGTGTCAGGTTTCACGGCGCCTGGGAGGGCAGCGGCTTTGACCCTCCCGGATGCCGCCGGTAGGGTAGGGAGCCGTCGTGCAGCATGCGAATACGTTCGTGGTGCCATCCCACTCGCCGCGAGCGGCCGGTGCTCCGACCACCTCATCTGACCATGGCGGTCCCGCAGGATGCTAGCGCTCGCGCTGCGTCCGCGTGCCCGCCCGCCAAGAGAAACGAAGGCAACGCCCGTGCGCACGTACACACCGAAGCCCGGCGACGTCGAGAAGAACTGGTACGTCATTGACGCCACCGACGTCGTTCTCGGACGCCTGGCAGCCCAGGCTGCAAACCTGCTCCGTGGGAAGCACAAGCCGCAGTTCGCTCCGAACGAGGACTGCGGCGACCACGTCGTCATCATCAACGCCGACAAGGTGGTTCTCACCCGCGGCAAGGCCGACAAGAAGTTCGCCTACCGCCACTCCGGCTACCCGGGCGGCCTCACCGCCGTCTCCTACCGGGAGCTGCTGGCCACCCACCCCGAGCGTGCAGTCGAGAAGGCTGTCAAGGGCATGGTGCCCCACACCAAGCTGGGCCGCGCCCAGCTCAAGAAGCTCAGGGTGTACGCGGGTCCGGAGCACCCGCACGCCTCCCAGAACCCGCAGACCTACGAGATCACCCAGATCGCCCAGTAAGCGCTCCAGCGCTCGGCACCCGACAAGCAAAGGACACATCGTGGCTGAGACCACCGTCGACATCGACGCGCTGGACGAGGACAACGCACCCGCCAGCTACACCACCGAAACCGCCGCCACCGAGGGCCGTGGCCAGTCCATCACCGCCCCCGGCATGGGCCTGGGCCGCCGCAAGGAGGCCGTCGCCCGCGTGCGCCTCGTCCCCGGCACCGGCCAGTGGACCATCAACGGCCGCACCCTGGAGGACTACTTCCCCAACAAGCTGCACCAGCAGCTCGTGCGCGCCCCCTTCACCATCCTCGAGCTCGAGGGCCGCTTCGACGTCATCGCCCGCATCAACGGCGGCGGCATCTCCGGCCAGGCCGGCGCCCTGCGCCTGGGCATCGCCCGCGCCCTGAACGAGATCGACCGTGAGGCCAACCGCCCGGCCCTCAAGAAGGCCGGCTTCCTCACCCGCGACGCCCGCATCGTTGAGCGCAAGAAGGCCGGTCTGCACAAGGCCCGCCGCGCCCCGCAGTACTCCAAGCGCTGAGTCACCGCGGGCCCGCGCCCACTTTTCACCGGCGGCCACCTCCCACTTGACGGAGGTGGCCGTCGTGTTACAGGTCGGCGTGGAATGATGAGGGTGCTGTCTACCCAACAGGAGGAACCCATGACACGACTCTTCGGCACCGATGGTGTCCGCGGACTCGCCAACGAACTGCTTACCCCTGAACTTGCAGTGGGCCTCGGCCGTGCCGCAGCCAGCGTCCTGGTCGGCGCGGATGACTCCCCTCACCGGCTGGGCCGCCGCCCTCGCGCCGTCGTCGGTCGCGACACCCGCGCCAGCGGTGAGTTCCTCGACCACGCCATCAGCGCCGGTCTGGCCGCCTCCGGCATGGACGTCACCCGCGTCGGTGTCCTGCCCACCCCCGCCATCGCCCACCTGACCGCCAGCCAGGACGTGAGCCTGGGCGTGGTCATCTCCGCGTCCCACAACCCCTTCCCGGACAACGGCATCAAGTTCTTCGCCCGCGGCGGCTACAAGCTTGAGGACGCCGTCGAAGACCGCATCGAGGCAGCCCTCAACGCCGACCTGGCGCGCCCCACCGGCGCCGCCGTCGGCCGCGTCATCAAGGGCGAGACGGTCGCCGACCAGACCTACATCAACCACCTGGTCGACTCCGTCGCCACGGACCTGTCCGGCCTGCGCATTGTGGTGGACGCCTCCAACGGTGCCGCCAGCAGCGTCGGCCCCGCCGCCCTGCGCAGCGCCGGCGCCGAGGTCATTGCCATCAACGCCTCCCCGGACGGGCTCAACATCAACGCCGACTGCGGCTCCACTCACCCCGAGCAGCTGCAGGCTTATGTGCGCAGCGTCGGCGCCGACATGGGTGTGGCCTACGACGGCGACGCCGACCGCTGCATGGCCGTGGACGCCGAGGGCAAGCTCGTCGACGGCGACCAGATCATGGGTCTGCTGGCGGTCGGTATGAAGGCCGACGGCACCCTCGGCTCCGACACACTCGTGGTCACCGTGATGAGCAACCTCGGCCTCATCCTGGCGATGCGCGAGCACGGCATCCGCACTGTCCAGACCGGCGTGGGGGACCGCTACGTCCTGGAGAAAATGCTGCAGGGCGGCTACACGCTCGGCGGCGAGCAGTCCGGGCACGTCATCGACACCATCCACGCCACCACCGGCGATGGCGTGCTCACCTCCCTGCGCGTGGCCGCGCGCATGAAGCGCACCGGCAAGTCGCTGGCCGAGCTGGCCAGCATCGTGCAGCGCCTGCCGCAGACCCTCATTAACGTCTCCGGCGTGGACAAGTCCGCCGCCGGCACCAACCAGGCGGTGCAGGACGCCGTCGCCGCCGCGGAGAAGCACCTGGGGGAGACCGGCCGCGTGCTGCTGCGCCCGTCGGGCACCGAGTCGCTGGTGCGGGTTATGGTTGAGGCCGCCGACCAGGATGAGGCCGACCGGGTGGCCGCCGAGCTGGCCGCCGTCGTCAAGGACAACCTCGCCCTGTAACTCCGTCTGTGCGGGCCGTGTAGACGCGCCTGTATCCAACGTGTGTGCCCCGCCCGGGAGGATCGGACGGGGCACACACGTGTCTGAGGCGGTGAAGCCTTAGATGATTGATTCCAAGGGCGCGGCCCGGTGCGGGTCGCCTGGCTCGTGCCGCCCCTTCACCGAGACCGGCACTAATGACGTATCGAGACCGGCACTTGTAACGTGCCGAAACCGGCACAAGTGACGTGCCGAAACCGGCACTAATGACGTACCGAAACCGGTACTTGTAACGTGCCGAGACCGGCACAAGTGACGTGCCGGGTGCTGTTGTGGTATCGCTCGTGTTGTCACGGCCCGCGTTGTTGGGTCAAGGTGGGCGTAGCGTCCTTGTCAGGAGGCGTCGGCCGGTCCTGAGAGCTCCGGGACCACCGGCGAGGTAACCGGCGGCCGGGCGACGGACGGTGCAGGTCGGGGTCTTTCTCCAGGGGCGTCGTCGGCGACTCTAGTTGGACCGCCATTGCGCGGTTGGACCACTTAAGCGCGGTTGGACCGCCCCAGACATGTTCTCAGGCAGTCCAACCGGGGGCAGACGGTCCAACCGGGGGCAGACGGTCCAACCGTGGGGGTTTGCTTGTGATGCATGCCGGCGGTCGCCGTCGGTCCGGAGCGTTGCTACGCCGTCTGGCCCGCATCCTCTGGGGTGAGGCCGCATCCGGTCAGCCGGTCAGGATGGCCGCCGCATGACCAGGTCTACGCCCTCCCGAAACCTGAGCGGCTCGCCAAGACTTAGCTGGCCCTTAGCAACTTCGCCCGGTTTCGGCACGTCATTAGTGCCGGTCTCGGTGCGTTACAAGTGCCGGTTTCGGTGGTGGCGTGCGGACTGGGGCGGGAGGACCGTGCCATATTAGAGACGTCGTATGCGCAGGTATTCGACTGGATGGAGCAGCACTCCAGGAGCTGGCAGAGATGAGTGATACCAAGACGACGCGGCGCGCGCCGTGGGACTCTTCCTCGGCACGCCCCAGGGGCGAGACCTTTTCAAACGCAACCACTATGTCAGCGACACCAGGATTCTGGCGGTTCCCGACTCCGAGCCGTTCGACTCCGTGATCGCCGATCACCTCGAACATGGTGCCGATACCGTGGTTGCCGTGTTCTTCTCGGGGCGCCATGGGCAATGATCGCTTCGCGTTTTTCAGGTGGGAGATGCCCTCAGCGCAGACCCCCGATGGTTGGCAGACAGCTGAACGGCTGAGGCTGGGAGCCGGCTCCGATGGGCATACGTCTTCCATTGGTGCTGTCGCGGACATGCTGAAAGTCCAGCATTTCACGCTATCCGGCGCCGGTTCTTCCCCTGCTCCGGGGTGTCAGCGCTGCTTCAACGCGTGTCGGCGACGGCCTTCGCGGCCTGACGCGTGTGCCCCGCCTGGAGAGCCAGGCGGGGCACACTGTTTGCGCTGGCCGATTGAGCGGGACCAGCTCGCATAGGTGCGAGCGCCCCGGGGAATCATGCGGCCCTGGCAGGGTTACTCCATGGCGCGGATGACGGCCTCCACGGTCTCCTTGGCGTCGCCGAAGAGCATGGAGGTGTTGTCCTTGAAGAAGAGCGGGTTCTGCACGCCCGCGTAGCCGGAGGCCATGGAGCGCTTGAACACCACGACCCGCTCGGCGTCCCACACGCGCAGCACCGGCATGCCGGCAATGGGGGAGCCGGGCTCCTCCGCCGCCGGGTTGACCGTGTCGTTGGCGCCGATGACCAGGACGATGTCGACGTCGGAGAAGTCGTCGTTGACCTCGTCCATCTCCAGCACCAGGTCGTAGGGCACCTTGGCCTCGGCCAGCAGCACATTCATGTGTCCGGGCAGACGGCCCGCCACGGGGTGAATGCCGAAGGTGACATCCACGCCCTCGCCGCGCAGCATCTCCGTCAGGGTGGCCACGGGGTACTGCGCCTGCGCCACCGCCATGCCGTAGCCGGGGGTGATGACCACGCGGCGGGCATCCTGGAGGGCGCGGGCCACGGTATTGACGTCGGTCTGCTGGATGGTGCCCTCCTCGGCCTCGGCGGGGGCAACGACGGCGCCCTCGGTGCCGTAGCCGCCCAGGAGCACCGACACGAAGGAACGGTTCATCGCCTGGCACATGAGGTAGGACAGGTAGGCGCCCGAGGAGCCCACCAAGGCTCCGGTGATGATGAGCAGATCGTTGTTGACCATGAAACCGGTGAAGGCCGAGGCCCACCCGGAGTAGGAGTTCATGATCGCGACGACGACGGGCATGTCGCCACCGCCGATCGCGACCACCAGGTGCACGCCCAGGACCAGGGCGATGACCGTCATGACCGCCAGGCACACCCAGGCCGCCGTCGAGCCGGCCGGCAGGAGGATGAAAGCCACCATGAGGGCCAAGCTGATGAGCAGCGCGGCGAGGTTGAGCTGGTTGCGGCCGGGCAGGGTGATGGGGCGGCCGGGTACACGCCCGGCCAGCTTGAGCGCCGCCAGCACCGAGCCGGTGAAGGTGACCGCACCCACGAACACGCCGAGGAACACTTCACCCAGGTGGAAGGCTCCCAGCGACTCGGCGAGCGCATCGGGGGAGGCGTAGGAGCTGTAGCCCACGAGCACGGCGGCCAGGCCCACCAGGCCGTTAAGAATGGCGATGAGCTGGGGCATGCCGGTCATGGCGACCCGGGAGGCCGCCACCATACCGATGACGGCTCCGATGCCGATGGCGAGGGCAATGAGAATGGCGGTGGTGACGACGCCCTGGCCGGGGTTGGAGGTGAGCGCCAGGCCGATGGCGGCCGCCACCGCCACCGCCATGCCGACGGCCCCGGCGACGTTACCGGCGACCGCCGTCTCGTGGCGGGATAACCCGGCGGCGGCCAGAATGAACAGCACCGCCGCCGCAATGTAGGCCAGGGCCACCGGCGAGGGCAGGGTCAGCCCGACGGTGCTGTCCGCGGTAGCGGGCAGGACGGCGGGCAAAGCGGGGGACAGCGGGAGAACGGCTGCACACGACATGTTCTCAGTCCTTCCTGAACATGGCGAGCATGCGGTGGGTGACCGCGAAACCGCCGAAGACGTTGATCGATGCCAGCGTGATCGCCACGAAAGCGACCGCGCTGATCAGCGGGTTGGCGTTGCCGACCTGCGAGATCGCCCCGAGCAGGATGATGCCGGAGATCGCGTTGGTCACCGACATGAGCGGCGTATGCAGTGCCGGCGTCACATTGGAGATGACGTGGAATCCCAGGATGATCGCCAGGGCCAGCACAATGTAGTGGCTGGTGGCCGCGGCGGGCGTGATCAGGATGAGTACGGCGGCGGCCAGTGCCGCAATCGCCAGCCCCACGCTCATGCGTCGACGCGAACGCGCCAGGGCGCTGGCCTCAGCCTCGGCGTCGGGCTGCTCCTTGGCAGCGGTGCGCTCCGGGGCCGCGGCGGGCGCCGGCGCCTTGGGAGCGGCGGAGACGGCGACGGGCGGCGGCGGCCACAGCAGCTCTCCCGCCTGACACACGGTGATCGCCCGCACCACCTGGTCCTCCAGGTCCAGGGTGAGGTTGCCGTCCTTGCCGGGGGTGAGCAGAGTCAGCAGGTTGACCAGGTTCTGCCCGTACAGCTGGGAAGCCTGGGAAGGCAAACGCTCGGCAAGGTCGGTGTAGCCGACAATGATGACGCCGCCGTCGGTGGTCACGACCTGCCCCGGAACCGTCAGCTCGGTGTTGCCGCCGTTCGCGGCCGCCATGTCCACAATGACCGAACCGGGCCGCATGGCGTCGATGGCGGCGCGATCCAGCAACAGCGGGGCGCGGCGGCCGGGGATGTTCGCCGTCGTCACCACAATGTCCGACTGGGCGGCCTGGCTGGCGTACAGGGCGTTGGCCAGGGCCGCCTGGTCGCCGGTCATCTCCTTGGCGTAGCCGTCGGTGGAGACCTCCTGAGCGGTGGGCACGGGCACGAACTCGGCACCCACCGACTTCACCTGATCGGCGACCTCCGGGCGCACATCGGTGCCCTTAACGATCGCGCCCAGCGAGTAGGCGGTGCCGATGGCCGCCAGGCCGGCCACGCCCGCACCGATGACGTAGACGGACGCGGGCGGGAACTTGCCGGCGGCGGTCACCTGGCCGTTGAGCAGGCGACCGAAGTGCGCCGCCGCTTCAATGACTGCCCGGTAACCGGCCAGGTTCGCCTGCGAGGAGAGCACATCCATGCTCTGCGCCCGGGAGATGCGTGGCACCGTGTCGATTGCCAGTGCGGTCAATGATCGGTCTTGAAGGCGCTGGAGCACGTCGGGGTGACGGCCCGGGTCGAGGCGACTAATGAGGGTGGCGCCGGGGTGCATGAGGTCGAGCTCGGCATCCCCCGGGGCGTTAGTGGTGAGCACGACGTTGCTGCCCCAGGCCTCGGCTCGGTCCGTGAGCTGGGCGCCGGCCTGCTCGTAGCCGGAGTCGGGGAAGCGTGCAGCCTCGCCGGCGCCGCGCTCGACCACCACCTCATAACCGAGGCGAACGAGCCGCTCGACCGTCTGCGGGGTGGCTGCGGCCAGGGCGCGGTCCGGTGGCTGACAAGGGATTCCAAGGCGCATAGAAGCTCCTTCCAGCGGGCGTGTCCGGGGCACGGCGCAAGACCGAGCGCGGGGGAAAACGCGGGCACGCATGGGTGACTCGCGTAACAGTAGAACGCCGCGGCTCGGCTGTCACAGTGCGTCTCACCCCTGGGAACGCGGCGTGGCCCGGGCGTGGAGCCCGCATATCCCGTCCTGGCCCGCTCGCCCCGGGCCGCTTCCCGGGGTGAGCCCGGCCGCTCAGGCCTTGCGCAGGAGCACCCGGTTCATATGGTGCTCGGAGTCCTTGTGCAACACGAGCGTGGCCCGGCCCCGCGTCGGGGCGATGTTCTCCCGCAGGTTCGCCAGGTTGACGCTCTCCCACACCTCGTTTGCTGCCGCCAGCGCAATGTCGTCCGGGATGGCGGCGTAGCGCCGAAAGTAGGAGTCGGGGTCGTTGAAGGCAGTGCGCTTGAGGGTGAGGAAGCGGTCCAGATACCAGCGGCGGATGTCTTCCGGGTCGGCGTCCACATAGATCGAGAAGTCGATGAAGTCACTGACCGCCAGCGCCGAGCGCGGCGTGCTCGGGCCGCTGCCGGTGGTGTGCCGGCCCCGCGGGGCCGGCTGCAACACATTGAGCCCCTCCAGCACGAGCACATCCGGACGCTCAATGACGATCTTCTTATCCGGCACGATGTCGTAGACCGTGTGCGAGTACACCGGGGCCTCCACCCGGGGCGCCCCGGATTTGACGGCCGTGACGAAGTCCAACAGGGCGCGACGGTCGTAGGACTCCGGGAAGCCCTTGCGGGCGGTGAGCCCGCGCTCCTCCAGCACCGCATTGGGCATGAGGAAACCATCGGTGGTGACCAGGTCCACCCGAGGCGTGTCCGGGAAACGCGCCAGCAGGTGGGCCAGCAGGCGCGCCGTCGTCGACTTGCCGACCGCCAC
>NZ_JAWDJJ010000081.1:0-3059 GCF_032465695.1 Actinomyces sp. MRS3W | reverse complement strand
GGTCGGCGGGGAGGCGGGGCGGACGGCGCGGGCCGGCAGGGGACCACCCTGCTGCTTTGGGACGTTAAGCGCACGGCGGATGGTCAGGCCGACGGCCTCCCCCGTTGCTTCGGGACGTTGCGCGCGCCTTGAGCGCATAGGTTCACCGTCGAATGCACAGGTTAACCATCCAGGTCATACGCCCTGCCCATGACTTCGACGGCTAACCCATGACTTCGACAGGGCGGCGTGACCGCCACCTGGAACGAACGGCAGCGGACCGGCCGCTCGCCGCGCGCGAGGGGCTCACCCGGCTACCGCACCACCGAGCACGGCCACGACCTCCTCGCGCAAGAGCACGCCGCCCGCATCCGCCGGGTGATGCACGGTGTGAATGCCGAGCGCCGCAGCCTCGGAAACGTTCGCGGCGTTGTCGTCGACGAACAATGCCTCTTCCGGGCGCGCCCCCACCAGCTCCAGCACCGCGTGGAAGTACTCCGGGTCTGGTTTGGCCAGGCCCAGCGCGCAGGAGTAGGCGTCGACGTCGCACAGGCCGTCATAGCCGAGGGACCTGCGCATCCACTCGCGGCGTTCTCGCTGCTGGTTGGTGGCCAGCGCGGTCACATAGCCGGCTGCTTTGAGATCACGCACCGTCTGCCAGGCAAGGGGATCGGGTGTCGCGTTCCACCACAGGTCCAGCAGCGCCTCGACGCTTGCCTCCAGCTGCAGCCGAGTCACTAGCCGCTCCAGCAGCGTCCGCAAGTCCTCACGGCCCATGAGCGCGGGCCCTTCCTCGGCCAACAGAGCGCGGGCGAACTCGGCTCCTCCGCCCTCCTCCAGCGCCTGATCCCAGGGTGTACCGATGAACTGCAGCACGCCGTCGGCGTCGAACAGCACGGCGCGTATCGGCGTGGTACCCAGGGTGGGAATGGTGGGTGGGGCGGGGACAGAGGCCTGCATCATGGAAAGATCGTGGCCTACCTGGTGCCAGGGCGCCAGCGGGCGCGCCCGGCCGAGTAGTTCCTTCCGCCTGCGCCCGCCGAGCCTGGCCCATACTGGCCCCATGGCAGATCCCGCAACCGCTCCGATTCCCGCCCTGCACGACGACGGCGCCTACGCCGAGTCGATCATCGACTTCGTCACCGCCTCGCCGACCAGCTACCACGCCGCCGCCGAGATCGCGCGGCGCTTGGACGCCGTCGGGTTCGCGTCGGTTCGGGAGACCTCCACCTGGGACGAGCGTCTGCCCCGGCGCGGCTACACCGTGCGCGACGGCGCCGTCATCGCCTGGATGCTGCCCGAGCACCTGGGTGCCGACGCCGGGCTGCGGATCGTCGGCACCCACACGGACTCCCCGGCGCTGCGGCTCAAACCGCACGCAGCGATGGTGCGCGACGGCGTTGAGCTGCTCGACGTGGAGGTTTACGGCGGGCCGTTGCTCAACTCCTTCCTCGACCGAGAGCTCGGGTTGGCCGGGCGCCTGGTCACCCGCGACGGCGCCACCCACCTGGTGCGTACCGGGCCGATCGCACGGGTCGCCCAGGTGGCCCCGCACCTGGACCGCAGCGTCAACGACTCCCTGCACCTGGACAAGCAGGCTCATCTGCTGCCGCTGTGGGCACTCGCCGACGACGGCGCGGAGAAAGCCGAGCGCGGTGCGGCCGCAGTCGACGCGGGTGCTCCCGACGTCACCCGGCCCGGTGCCGACGCGCCCGAGCGCTACCTGTGCGAGCTTGCCGGCATCGACTCCGCCGACCTCGTCTTCACCGACATCCTCACCTACCCCACCGAGCCTCCGGCCCGCTTCGGACGCCACGGCGAATTCCTAGCCTCATCGCGGCTCGACAACCTCTCCTCCGTGCACGCCGCGCTCATCGCCCTTGAGGCGCTGGGGCGTGCGGACGCCGAGGTCGCCGAGCCGGTCGTCTTCGTGGCCAACGACCACGAGGAGGTCGGCAGCGGGACCCGTGCCGGCGCCGCGGGCCCCTTCCTGGAGAGCGTGCTGTCCCGTCTTGCCCGGGTCATGGGGTTCGCCGGCGACGCCTACCAGGCGCTCCTGGCCCGTTCGCTGTGCGTCTCGGCCGACGCCGGCCACGCCGTCCACCCCAGCTACCCCCAGCTCCACGACCCGGCCGTGCGCCCCGTGCTCGGGGGCGGGCCGCTGCTCAAGATCAACGCCCAGCAGCGCTACGCCACCGACGCCGTCGCCGTCGCGGCCTGGAAGCGGGCCTGTGCCGACGCCGACGTCCCCAGCCAGGACTTCGTGTCCAACAACGCCGTCCCCTGCGGCACGACGATCGGCCCCATCACCGCCACCCGGCTCGGTATCCCGACCGCCGACGTCGGCCAGGGGCTGCTGTCGATGCACTCCCAGCGGGAGATGTGCGCCGTTGCCGATGGCCCGCGCCTGGCCCGGGCCATGCGCGGCTACTGGCTCGGGGCGTAAGCGGCGCGTGCCTCGGTTGCCGCTCCAGCGAAATACGACCCTCGGGTGCAGTTCACGACCTTGGGGTGCACTTCACGACCACCCCGGGGTCGTGCAACGTACCCCAAGGTCGTGAATCGGAGAGGCGGGCAGTGAGGGCGTCGGCCAGCGGCCGGGTTTGCGCACCGCGGGATAACCGCGTGGTCCGGCCGTGGTCCGGCGCGGCCGCTTAGCCCCGCCTGGTCAGTGCCAGGCGCCGCGCCAGTACTGGACGGGCAGGTTCGCGTCCTGCCAGTCATTGACGCCGAGCTCGTGTGCCCAGCGCACCGGCAGGTACGGGTCGCGCAGCGCGGCACGGCCCGCGGCGACGGCGTCGGCCAGGCCCGCCACCAGAATCTGCTCGGCCTGCAGACCCGAGTCGATAATGCCGACCGTGACCACCTGCGGCTGCCCGCCGCCCGGCGTCGTCATCCCCGCCACGGCCCGCTTGACCTGACCGGCGAAGGGCACCTGGTAGCCGGGGCCGGTCGGTACCCGAGCCGGGACGTTGCCGCCGGTGGACACGTGCAGGACGTCGACACCGGCCTCGACCAGCTGCCGGGCCAGCTCGGCGGTGGCCTCGCCGGTGAGCCCACCCTCGGTCCAGTCGGTCGCC
>NZ_JAWDJJ010000080.1:0-17999 GCF_032465695.1 Actinomyces sp. MRS3W | reverse complement strand
ACGTCGGGCAGGGCGCGGGCCGTCATCGACAGGCTGGCCACACCCAGGCCCACCAGGACCGTTGCCAGAGCCGGGTCGGCGGCGGCCTCACCACAGACGCCCACGGGACGCCCATGCGGGGCGGCCCCGTCACAAGCCTGCTTGATGAGGCGCAGAACGGCCGGCTGCCAGGCGGTGGACAGATCCGCGAGCGAGGACAGCAGGCGGTCGGCGGCCATGACGTACTGGGTGAGGTCGTTGGTGCCGATGGAGGCGAAGTCCGCATACTCGAACATCTTGTCCGCCATGATGGCGGCGGACGGAACCTCGATCATCATCCCCGCCGTCTGCAGGCCGTAGGAGCGGGCCTTCTCGGTGAAGGCCTGAGCCTCCTCCGCGGTTGAGATCATCGGCGCCATGACCCATACCTTGGCCTCGGTTTCGGCCTCGGCCTTGGCCAGGGCCTCCAGCTGGTGGTCGAGCACCTCCGGGTCGCGGCGGGTGGTGCGGTAGGCGCGCACCCCCAGGGCCGGGTTGGCTTCGGTAGCGTCGGTGAGGAAGGGCAGGGGCTTGTCGGCGCCGGCGTCGAGTGTGCGCACCACGACCTTCTTGCCGGGGAAGGCCGCCAGCACAGCCTTGTATGCCTCGACCTGGTCGTCAACGCTCGGTTCCTCCGGCTGATCGAGGAAGCAGAACTCCGTGCGGAACAGCCCCACGCCCATGGCGTTGGCTTCGGCGGCCGAGCGGGCGGCGGCGCCATCGCCGACATTGGCGAGTAGCTGCACCTCATGGCCGTCCTTGGTGGCGCCGTCACCGTTGAAGACCCGCACACGGCTGGCCAGTTCCCGGGCACGGCGCAGCTGGTCCTCGCTCGGATCCAGGACAATGGTGCCCTTGGTTCCGTCGACCAGCACGATGTCACCGTCCGCGAGCTGGTCCGTGACGGCGGAACCCGTACCGACAATCGCGGGCATGCCCAGAGCGCGGGCGAGGATAGCGGTGTGCGAGGTGGGGCCGCCCTCGGAGGTGACGAAGGCGACGACTTTCTCCGGGTCCAGCAGGGCGGTGTCGGCGGGGGCGAGGTCCTCGGCGACGAGGACGAAGGGCTCGGGCAGGCGAGGAATGCCCGGCATGGGGGCATCGGTGAGTACTGCCACGATGCGGTCGCGCACATCCTGTACGTCGCGGGTGCGCTCGGCCATGTAGCCGCCGAGTGACTCCAGCATGGATGCGAGCGTTCCGGCTGCCTCCCAGACGGCGCGTTCGGGGACGAGGCGCCGCTCGCGGACCATGGCCTGTGCCGAGGAGGTGAGGGTCGGGTCGGCGGCCATCTGCGCGGTGGTCTCCAACAGGGTGCGGCCGTCGCCCTTGGCCTCGGCCGCCGACAACTCGAGCCCCTTCTTGACGGTTTGCGCTGCCGCGGCGATGCGGTCGCACTCCTTCTCGGTGTCACGGCTCGGATCTAGGGTGGCGATTTCCGGTTCGGCGATGCCGGGTGCCATACGGGCGACGGGGCCGGCGACGAGGCCGGGGCTCACGCCGATCCCGGTCAGAGATGTGGGGTTTGCGGCGGACGGGGCCATGCGGTGCTCCTCAACAGCGACGGAGGCGGGTGTTACGGCTCATTGTGCACCGAGATGGTGATTCGGGGAACGATTCCGCCATGGGATGAACGACGATTGACAGAAAACCCGATAGCAAACCTGACCCAAGAGGGGCGACGGGGAATGGCCCGCGCCGTGGCGATAGCGATCCCGGCGCGGTGCGGACATCAGCGATCCGTCGCCGATCGGTGTCCGTGTCATGAGTACATGCACAGCGAACTGCGATAAAGTGATGTCGAGCACGAAGAGTTGAAACCGTCTGGCATGCCACGCCTGGACGCGGGCGGCGAAGACACCTGAAGACACCACCAGAAGATACGAGGAGCACGCATGAGCACTGCAGCTGAGATCGTCGCCGGCCTGGGTGGGCGCGAGAACATCGCCGACCTGGAGCCGTGCATCACCCGTCTACGGGTCGAGGTCGTCGATCAGGAGAAGGTCGATGAGGACGCCCTGCGCGCCACCGGCGCCTTTGGTGTGGTCCGTTCCGGACGGGTGGTCCAGGTTGTGGTCGGCCCTACGGCGGACACCATCGCTCAGGAAATTGCCGAACTCGACTGAGCCGGCCTCATCACTCCGCGCCGACCGCCCCGTCCGCCGCCGCAGGACGGGGCGGCACGTGCAAATTGCGGGAATCGGGCGTGGATAACTGGCGTCCGCACCGATCGTATGAAACGCTTGCTGCAAGAGGTGTTTCCATCGGCCGAGCCGAGCGCGTAGCCGCCCCGGTGCGGAGATGGGCCGCCCCTTGAAACCACCCTTCCTGCGCCCCACACCATCGGGGACGCCCTCGCGCGCATGCGCGACCGAGCACGAGGCTGAACCGTCATGACCGACCCCATCGCCGCATCCGACCTCCCCGACGAGCGACTCAAGCAGCTTGCCGAGGCCCATGGCGTCTCGACCGAGTATTGGGACTACCACGGCAACCTCGCCGCCCCGTCCCGTGCCACCCTCATCGCGGTTCTGGCTGCCCTGGGCGTGAGCGCTGGGGATGAGGAGGAGGTGGATGCGTCACTGCGTGAGGTTGACATCGCTCCGTGGCGGCGCACCCTGCCCCCGACCGTCGTCGTCCGCGCCGGCGTGCAGTCAACCGTCCCGGTCCATCTGCCCGATGGTGCTCGCGTCCAGGTGCATGTCGACTTGGAAGAGGGCGAGACGAGGCAGCTGCTACAGACCGATGACTGGACCGCTCCGCGTGAGGTGGACGGCATACTCACCGGTCAGGCCTCCTTCGTCATCCCCGACGACTTACCGCTCGGCTGGCACACGATCGTCGCCGAGGTCGACGCTTCCGCGGCCTCGGCGGGCACCGGCACCTACTTCGCCACCGCTGCGCTGGCCGTCACCCCCGACCACCTCGACCTGCCCGCATCACTGGGCGGGCGCGGTTGGGGCGTTATGGCTCAGCTGTACTCGGTGCGTTCCCGCGGCTCCTGGGGAATCGGCGACGCCGATGATCTCACCGAGCTGGCCGGGTTCCTGGGCGATGAGGGCGCCGACTTCTTGCTCATCAACCCGCTGCACGCGGCCGAGCCGGTCGGCACGATGACGCCCTCGCCCTACTTGCCGGTTACCAGGCGCTTCGTCAACCCCATTTACATTCGCCCCGAGAACATCCTGGAGGTCTCCCGCCTGTCGGGCCCGCGCCGCTCGCTGGTCCAGTGGGCCCACGAGGAGGTTGCGGACGCGAACCTGACCGCTGACTCCATCGATCGCGACGTTGCCTGGAAGGCCAAGCGCGAGGCCCTGGAAGTCATCTTCGCCGCGGGGCGTTCGCGCTCCCGGCAGCGCGATTTTGAACGCTTCCGTGACGAGCAGGGACAGGGCCTGGAACGCTTCGCTCTGTGGTGCGCCCTGATGGAGAAGTACGGTCGCTTCGAGGATTGGCCCGACACCCTCAAGGACGCTTCCAGCGCCTTCGTCGCCAACGAGGCGCGCACGCTTGCCGACCGCATCGACTTCTACGCCTGGCTGCAGTGGATCGTCGACGAGCAGCTGGGGCGCGCTCAGGCCGAGGCGAAGGCCGCCGGCATGAGCCTGGGGCTTATGGACGACCTCGCCGTCGGCGTGCATCCCAAGGGCGCGGACGTCTGGTCTGACCCGGACGCCTTCGCACCCGGGATCGGCGTTGGTGCCCCTCCGGACATGTACAACCAGCTGGGGCAGAACTGGTCTCAGCCGCCGTGGAACCCGGTTCGGCTGGCGGAGACTGCCTACGCCCCGCTGCGTGACATGGTCGGCACCGTGCTGCGGCACGCCGGGGCGTTGCGCATCGACCACGTCATCGGCCTGTTCCGGCTGTGGTGGATCCCGGACGGTTTCCGCGCCGACCAGGGCGCCTACGTGCGCTATGACCACGAGGCGATGATTGGCGTCGTGCTGCTGGAGGCCCACCGCGCCGGGGCCGTCATCATCGGTGAGGATCTGGGCACGGTGGAGCCGCGGGCGCGCGAGTACCTGGCCAGCCGTGGCGTGCTGGGCACCTCCGTGCTCTGGTTCGAGAAGGACGAGGACGACTGGCCGCTGCAGCCGGGCGCCTACCGCCACCTGGCCCTGTCCACGGTCAACACCCACGACCTGCCGCCCACCGCTGGCTACCTCGCCGACGAGCATGTGACGTTGCGGGAGAGGCTGGGGCTGCTCACCGAGCCCATCGACCAGGTGCGGACCGAGGCCCGTATTGAGCGCGAGCGCATGCTGGCCCGGCTGCGGGAATACGGCTTGCTATCCGATGACCCGTCCGAGCGCGAGACCGTCGAGGCGCTCTACCGTTACGTGGTTCGCACCCCCTCGGCCCTGGTCGGGGTGGCGCTGGTCGACGGCGTCGGTGAGCGCCGCGCCCAGAATCAGCCCGGGACCGACCAGGAGTACCCGAACTGGAAGATGCCGCTTGCGGACAGCTCGGGTGAAGCGGTTCTGGTCGAGGACCTGCCGGACAATGTGCGTTTGGCCAGCCTGCTGGCCGCCGTGCGCGACGAGTTCCGCCGGTGATGACATGCCCCGAGACCGGCGCATCATGAGTGCCGGTCTCGGGGCCATGTACTTGTACCGGTTGCGGTGACACCCCACCAGGGGCCACGTGGATGCCCACGTTGGGCCCGTGGAGTCAACCCACTAAGCCCAGGTGAAGAGCCTGCCGCCCGGCGCCACCGGCATGCCGACGGCGCTCAGGGCCACCTTCCCGTCGTCGGCTTGCAGGGCGACGACGGGCACGATCGGGTTGCGCCCGCCGGCCTCCACACTCGCCGGGCACCACGTGACCACGGGATCCCCGGCGACAACCTGCGCGCCCTGCGCCACATGCAGCGTAAAGCCGGCGCCGCCCAGCTCCACCGTGTCCAAACCCAGATGCACAAGCACACTGCGATCATCGGTGTCCGTGACGATGAAGGCATGCGGATAAAGCTTGGTGACGATACCGCTCACGGGGGCGACGGCAACCACCGCGTCCCCGTGAGCGCGGTCGGGGTCAACGGCCAGACCGGGACCGATGATTCGGTCCGCGAAGACGGGGTCGGGTACGTCCTCGACTGCGATCACGGTTCCGGCGAGGGGCGAGCTGACAGACAGGCTCACTGCGGATCCGTTGCCGGGGTGACTTTCCGGTAGGCCTGAACCGCCGCGACGCGCTGGGTGTCATCGAGGTTCTCACGCACAATCCGGCGGAAGGCCGCCGGGGCGTCAGCGTGGGAGGCGAGCCATTCCTCCAGCGCCGCCGCCGGATCCACGTCGGGCAGCCCCACCGTGGCGGGTGACCAGAGGTCCTCAAGCAGGTTCTCGGCCATGTGGAAGGTGCGCGAGGCCCAGATGCCATCGGCCTCCTTGACGTACTCCGCGACGAAGGGCACGAGCAGCTCGGGATTCCTCTCGACCATGCGGAAGCCGGCGAGCATCTTCACCTGCGTCTCGTTGGGCAGGGCTGCGTTGTCGACGAGCTCACGCCAGGCGGCCGCCTTCGCCGTCGGGGTGGGGATGGCGGCGCGTGCCTGAGCGGCCCGCTCGCGGCCCGTCGTGGTGCGGTCGCGCGCCTCCTCGGCGGCGATCTCGGCCTCGCCACGACGTCCGGCGGCGACCAGACCAACCAGCAGGTCCCAACGCAGATCCTGATCGACTACCAACTCGGGCAGTGTCTCGGAACCGTCCAGCCAGGCCGCCACCGTGTCCAGCTGCGAGTCGGTCACCGCGTGAGCGGCAACGGCGCGCACCAGCTGCAGCTGCTTGTCGCTACCGGCGTCGGCGGCGCGCGCGAGGTCCAGCAGCGTGTCGGTGGCCGCGGTGGCGGTGTCGCGGCGTACGGACGGCGGCAGGTATGTCGACAGGCAGGTGGCAATCCGCGCCAGCAGTCCCTGCACGACGCCGGAGTGCGTCTCGGTGTGCAGCGCCCGCAGGGCCGCGGTGAGGAAGTCTGCGGCCGGGTACTGGCTGTCGCGCACCATGTCCCAGGCGCTGGCCAGCAGCAGCGAGCGCGGCAGCGACGCCGTGAACGCGTCTGCGTGCTCGAGGCCGGCGGCGAGCGAGGCGGCGTCCAGGCGCACCTTGGCGTAGGTGAGGTCTTCGTCGTTGACGAGGAGGACGTCCGGGCGGGTGGTGCCGACCAGCTCCGGCACCTCGGTGCGCTCGCCGTCGACGTCGAGCTCGATGCGGCCGGTGCGCTCCAGCGCCGCCGGCTCGCCGCCGTCGAGCGCGTAGGAGCCCAGCACCACCCGGTGGGGGCGCAGCGAGGCTGGGGAGTCGGCGGGAATCTCCTGCACGATCGCAGCGGAGGTGATGACGTCGTCGGCCCCGGTTTCCAGCTCCAGGCGCAGTGTGGTGACCCCGGCCTCCTGCAGCCACACCCGTGTCCAGGCGGACAGGTCGCGGCCGGAGACCTGCTCCAGCTCGCCGAGCAGGTCGGCCAGGGTGGCGTTGGCGTAGGCGTGTGCGGCCAGGTAGTTCTTAATGCCGGAGAAGAAGGCGTCGCGGCCCACGTAGGCGACCAGGGCGGACAGCACGGAGGCGCCTTTGGCGTAGGTGATGCCGTCGAAGTTGACCTCAACATCGTGTAGGTCGTTGATGTCTGCGGCGATGGGGTGGGTGGAGGAGAGCTGGTCCTGGTTGTAGGCCCAGTTCTTCTCCAGCACCTGGAAGGTGGTCCAGGCGTCGGTCCAACGAGTGGTCTCGGCCACGGCGAGCGTGGAGCAGTACTCGGCGAAGGACTCGTTGAGCCACAGGTCGTCCCACCACTTCATGGTGACCAGGTCGCCGAACCACATGTGGGCCAGCTCGTGCAGAATGGTCTCCGCCCGGCGCTCGACACGCGCCTCAACCGGACGTGAGCGGAAGATGTAGTCGTCGCGGTGGGTGACGATGCCGGCGTTCTCCATGGCGCCGGCGTTGAACTCGGGCACGAACGCCTGGTCGTACTTGGTGAAGGCGTACGGAGTGCCGAACAGCTCCTCGTAGTAGGCGAAGCCCTGCTTGGTGATGTCCAGGATCTCCTCGGCGTCCATGAACGCCTCCAGGCTCTTACGGCAGTAAACGCCCAGTGGCACCGTGCGTCCGTCCGGGGCGGTGTAGACGTCGGTGACGCCGGCGTAGGGGCCGGCGACAATCGCCGTGATGTAGGAACTGATGCGCTCACAGGGGGCGAAAGCGAAGGTGCGAGCGCCGTCCGCGGTCGGTGTGGGCGTGGGGGTGGGGGAGTTGGCCAGCACCGTCCAGCCCTCGGGCACGGTGACGGTGAAGCGGAATGAGGCTTTGAGATCGGGCTGCTCGAAGACGGCGAAGACACGGCGGGCGTCGGGGACCTCGAACTGGGTGTACAGGTAGGTCTCGCCATCGGCGGGGTCGGTGAAGCGGTGCAGGCCCTCTCCGGTGTGCATATAGGCGCAGTCGGCGACGACGGTCAGCTCGTTGTCACCGCGCAGATCAGCCAGCACGATGCGGGAGTCGGCGAACACCGCCTGCGGATCCAGGTCGGTGCCGTTGAGCGTGACCGAATGGACGACGGGGGCGATCAGGTCGATGAACGTGGAGGCGCCCGGCGTCGCGGTGAAGCGCACGGTCGTGGTGGAGCGGAAGGTCGCGTTGGAGGGATTCGGAGCGCCGGACAGATCCAAGACGACGTCGTAGCTGTCGGTGGAGACGACGGCGGCGCGTTCCACCGCCTCCTCGCGGGTGAGATTCTGACCGGGCACGAAAGCTCCTTTAGTAGACGACATGACAACGGCGGTCGCGCCTTGTGGGCTGACCGACGTCGGCTGCAAGTCTCTCACCGAACCGGCGCATGAGGAACTTCTCGACGCCGACCTGGACCTGGTCGATGAGTCCTATCTGCCCGCTATCGGTGCCGCCGGCATGTGCGGCGCCACGGTCGCGGACGTGACGCTGCCGGAGGTCACCTCCCGCCGCGTCAGCCCTCGGCCGGAGTGGGTGGCCATCAATGACGACCGCTGGGATGCCTTCCGCGTCTCCTGGACAGCCGCAACCGGACGCGAGCTCCTCCCGGAAATCTGATTCCGCACGGACCGCGAACCGAGAACCCTTCCTCTCTTGACGAAAGACAGTTCCATGAACACTTCCACCGATTCGACGAATACTGTGAACGCCGTGAAACCGACCAAGTCCGTGTACGTCGCCCGGCTACTGACCGACACCGTCACCCATGAGCTCGGCTCCCACACCGGCTTCAGCTTCGAGGTTGGCCAGGAGGCGCCGCCCAGTCGCGCGGAACTCCTGGAGCGTGTCGCGGGTCGGGACGCCGCCATCGTCACCCTCACCGAACGCATTGACGAGGAGTTCTTCGCCGCCGCAGGCCCCTCCCTCAAGGTGGTCGCCAACGTGGCCGTCGGCTTCGACAACATCGACCTCGACGCTGCCGCCCGCCACGGGGTCGTCATCACCAACACCCCCGGTGTCCTCGACGGCGCCACCGCCGATCACACCTTCGCCCTCATCCTCGCCCTCGGCCGTCGCATCGTTGAGGCCGACCGCTTCCTCCACGAGGGCCGGGACTGGGTGTGGGGGCCGCGCATGTTCGTCGGCCTCGATATCTCTGCCGGCGCCACCTTGGGCATCATCGGCCTGGGACGGATCGGCCTGGCCGCGGCCAAGCGGGCCCGTGCCTTCGACATGCGGGTGATCGCCTCCGACGCCACCCACCCGCTGGGAACCACCGCTGAGGGCGTTGAGATCGTCAGCCAAGAGGAACTGCTGGCCACGGCGGACGTGGTGACCTTGCATGTGCCGCTTCTGCCCTCCACCCGCCGCCTCATGGGCGCCGACACCCTGGCGCAGATGAAGCCGGGCGCTTACCTCGTCAACTGCGCTCGCGGCGGTGTCGTCGATGAGACCGCGCTGATCGCCGCCATCGACTCCGGGCACCTGCGCGGCGCCGCCATCGACACCTTCGAAGGCGAGCCGCACGTCAACCCAGAGCTGCTCTCACGCCCGCAGATCGTGGTGACCCCGCACACGGCCAGCGCGGGCGAGGCGACTCGCGACCGCATGTGCCGCCTCGCCGTCGACAATGTCCTCGCCGTGCTGGATGGGCGTGAACCGCTCACCCCGGTCAAGGCGTCCTGAGCCGGGCAGCGGGCGCCGCCTGCACCTAACCGAAAGGGAAGCTCAATGAAACTGGTCCTGGCACCCGACTCCTTCAAGGAGAACATGACCGCCGCCGAGGCTGCGCAGGCGATGCAGCGGGGCGTGCACGATGTCTTCCCCGATGCCGAAACGGTCATGATCCCCATGTCCGACGGCGGCGAGGGCTTCGTCGACGCCGTCGCCGCCGCCTGGGGCGCCCAGCGCATCACGGCTCAGACCGTCGATGCGCTGGGACGGCCCATCCGCGCCGTCTACGGGCTCGACGGCGAGCGCGCCGTCATGGACGTGGCCAGCTGTGCCGGACTGGAGCTCATCGCGCCTGCGGACCGCGACGTCCTGCACTCCAACACCGCTGGACTGGGGTTGCTCATCAAGGACGCCGTCGCGCGCGGCGCGCGCACGATTGTGCTGGGCATCGGCGGATCGGCGACCAATGATGCCGGGCTGGGGATGCTCACCGCCCTGGGCGGGCGGCTCCTGGACGCCCAGGGCGAACCGGTCGTCCCGGTGCCCGAGCAGTTCGGGAGGCTGGCCGCCATCGATGCCGCCGGGCTGGTTCCGGAGTTGGCCCGCACCCGCATCCACGTGGCCTGCGACGTGACCAACCCGCTGACGGGTGCGCAGGGCGCGACCGCCGTGTTCGGTCCGCAGAAAGGCGTGAGTGCCGACCTGGTGCCGGTTCTGGATGCCGCGCTGGCCCACGTGGCGCAGGTGAGCGGGCAGGAGGCGCAGGCCGCCGCGCCCGGGGCCGGTGCTGCTGGGGGCCTCGGCTTCGGGCTGCGCGTCTTCCTGGGGGCCACCTTGGAACTCGGCGTTGAGCTGGTCGCCCGCGCGGTAGGGCTGGCCGACGCCGTCGCCGATGCTGACCTTGTGCTCACGGGGGAGGGCTCGGTCGACGCACAGACCCTGGCGGGCAAAACCCCTGCCGGGGTCGCCCAGGTGGCAGGGGACGCCGGGGTGCCGTGCGTCGTCTTCGCCGGACGCATCAAGGCCGGGGCCGAGAACCTGCTGGAGCACGGGGTGCGCGACCTGGTCAAGGTCGGCCCGCCCGAAGAGCCGCTGGCCGAGGCTCTGCGTCACGGTCCCACCAACCTGCGGCGCGCCGTCGGCGAGTACTTGCGGCGCTGAGCGCCTTGCGGCGGGGCGCGGGGCGACGTGGGCGATCGGGCTCGAAACACCGTCGTAGCGCTGGACGTCTTTGGGTGTCGTTGCCTGCTGCCGCGCGGGCAACGACGCTTCGTCCAGGGGATTCCCTTCGTCATCGTCACTCTCGCGACCAGGGGCTAGCGAAGCGAAGTGAAACGTTTTAATCTGGGTGTCGTGACCGCTCGCCTGCGGGCAACGGTGCACCTATCCGCCGGCGGGGTCTCTCCATCGCAGTTGAGCGCTTCCGACCGGCACGATCGTGAGACAAAGGAGCCACCGTGCAGCTTGTCACCTACCTCCGCGCCGGCAACGAGGAGTTCGGCATTCTCAAGGGCGGAGCCATCCTGCCGCTAACCGGCGTGGCCGGCGTCGGCGACGACGTCGTGTCCCTGGTTTCTTCCGCGGCGCACCTCGAGGCGGCCCGCGAGGCCCTCGCCGCTGCCGATGGCGGCGGCATCATCGCCCTGGACGATGTCGAGCTCCTTGCCCCGGTGCCGCGTCCGGGCAAAATCTTCGGCGCCGCCTATAACTACCGCGGACATACCTCGACGCCGGGCGAGGACAACGCCCCGGCCCCGGATCTCTTCATGAAACTGACCAGCTCTGTCGCGGGTGCGGGCCAGGATGTCATCATCCCAGCAGAATCGGAGCACGTCGACTACGAGCCCGAGCTCGGCGTCATCATCGGCAAACCGGCCTGGCGCGTGTCGCGCGAGGAGGCCCTCGACTACGTCGCCGGCTACACCGTCTTCAACGACGTCTCCGCGCGCGACTGGCAGCACGCCACCACCCAGTGGAATCTTGCCAAGAGCTTTCCCGGTTTTTCCCACATGGGTCCGGCGCTCGTCACGGCCGACGAGGTTGGCGACGTGAGCAACCTGCGTATCACCATCGTGCGCGACGGCGTCACCAAGGTCGACAACACGACTGCCGCCATGGTCCACCCTGTCGATGAGCTCATCGCGTACATCTCGACGGTGACCCCGCTCGAGCCGGGCGACATCATCGCCACCGGTTCCCCGGCCCGCAAGCCCGAGTTCGACCCCGAGCCCCGCCTCGAGTCCGGAGACTCCACCGTCATCACAATCGAGCATGTCGGGCGGCTGACCACCCGCTACGCCGCCCCTCGTACCTGACCGGAGCGCGTCCCGGTGCGCCCCAACCGAGGCACCGAGACCGCGAAGGGAAGAAGCGTCCTACCGTCCATCAACGCTGATGAAGGAGAACAACACCATGAAGGCACTGCGAGCCCATGCTCCCTACGACTACCGACTCGAGGATATTCCCCGGCCCGCTCCCAAGGAGGGCGAGATCCTCATCAGGGTCCTTGCCTGTGGCATCTGCGCCGGGGACGTGAAGTCCTACCACGGTGGCATCCGCATCTGGGGCACCAGCGAGGCGGACCGCTACATCGACGCGCCCGTTACCGGCGGCCACGAGATCTGTGGCGAGGTCGTCGAGCTGGGCGAGGGCGTGAGCGATTTTTCCGTTGGTGACCGGATCGTCACCGAGCAGATTGTCCCGTGCGGAGAGTGCGTCTACTGTCGCCGCGGCACGTACTGGATGTGCACGCGCTCTGCTGTTTACGGTTTCAAGGAGGTCTGTCCCGGCGGCTTCGCCGAGTATGCGATCCTGCCGCGCACATCGATCAATCACAAGGTGCCCGAGTCGCTCACGCTCGAGCAGGCGACGCTCATCGAGCCCATCGCGTGCGGTATGCACGCGCTGGAGCGCGCGCAGATCCAGCACAGCGATGTCGTCGTCATCTCCGGCCTGGGTGGTATCGGCCTGTCCATGCTCTCGATTGCGGCCGCGGCCATGCCCCGCCTCGTCATCGGCCTTGATGTGCGCCCCGAACGTGCGGCGCGCGGTCTTGACTATGGCGCGGACTACGTCTTCAACCCCGCAGAGTGCGACGTTGCCGAGGAGATCCGCAATCTCACCGATGGCCTCGGCTGCGACGTCTACGTCGAGGTTTCCGGTTCCCCGATCAGTGTGCGCCAAGGCCTCGAGTGCACGGCCAACCTCGGCCGCTTCGTCCAGATGGGTGTATTTGCCGACCTCGTGCAGGCCGACTGGAACGTCATCGGCGACGGCAAGGAGCTGACGATCCTGGGCTCCCACCTCTCCGGACTCACCTACCCGGCCGTCATCCGGGGCATCGAGTCCGGTGTCATCAAAACCGATGGCATTGTCACCCACACCTTCGCCCTCGGCGAGTGGGAGAAGGCCTTCGAAACTGCGGAGAAGGATCCGACGGCGCTCAAGGTACTGCTCGTTCCGGGGGAGTGACGTGCTGACGGGCCTGCGTCCGGTGGGGGCTGAGCGACTGAGCGCTCAGCCCCCGCCTCTTGCCGAGACCGTACACATGGGCTAGCTAGCCGACGGCCCTCGCCGCGCCGGTGGGCGCGACGAGGGCCGCTGCTGGTTTGCTGGCGTGGTGGAAATCAGTAGTAGGTGCGCAGGTACTCGGTGAGGCAGAGAATTGCCATGGCCTGCCCGTAGGGCATCGACGTGCGCGGGATCTGGCGGTAGTAGTCCAGGTCCCTGCCCAGGTGGGTCCCGAAGGAGACCTGCTGGAGCTCTCCATCATCGGAGATGTTGTCGATAATCGCCTTGATGGCTTTCTCGCCGGTGTTCCTGTACTTGTTGTCCAGATAGCCCTTGCGCACGCCCTTGAGGATGCCGTAGGCGAAGCCGGCCGTGGCGGAGGCCTCCAGGTAGGAGGAGGGGTCGTCCAGCAGCGTGTGCCATAGGCCGGATTCATCCTGGAGGCTGTCGAGAGCTGCGACCTGCTCGTCGAGGACTTCAATGAGGAAACGGCGGGTGGGGTCGGCCTCATCAAGATCGAGTAGGTCGAGTAGCTCGGGGATGACCATCGTGATCCAGGCATTGCCGCGGGCCCACAGGGCGTCGGCGAAGTTGTGAGCGCCGTCGAAGGTCCAGCCGTGATACCACAGGCCGGTGTGCGGGTCGGCGAGATAGCGTACGTGAGTAAGGACCTGGAAGAGGGCCTCGTGCACGTAGGCGGGCCTGTGCAGCAGCAGACCGATCTTGGTCAGGGGCATGACCGTCATCATGAGGGTGTCGTCCCATAACTGATGGTGATTCTCCTCCACCAGAGTCACGTGCTGCATGCCGCCGTGCGGAGTGCGGGGCATGTCGCGCATGGCCCACTCGGCCCAGGAGTCCAGCCACGGCAGGTAATCGCGGCGGCCGGTGTTCTCATAGAGATAGGCGAGGGTGAGGAAGGGCGCCATGGTGTTGACGTTCTTCGTGGTGCCTTCGGCCAGGCGTGCGGTGAACCAGTCTTCGATAATGGTGCGGAAACGCTGGTCGCCGGTCTGTTCGTAGTACTGCCACATCCCGTACAGGCCGATGCCGTGGGTCCACTCCCAGCCGTTCCAGCCCTTAGCGTCGATGGTGCGGCCATCGTCCAAGCGCAGGAGGAACTCTCCGGTCTCGTCGGTGATGTGGATGAGGTTGTCGGTCAGGCGGTTGATGAGCTCCTTGAGATCCTCGCGCGCAACGAGCCTGGTGGGGGCGCACAGCAACGGGTTGTCCTTGACCGGCCACACTTTCTGTGCCATGGGTTGAGTCTTCCTCTCAGTTTTTCTCAGACGTCGTCGTCTTCGATCAGCGAGCGGCCGCGCGATTCCGGCGTCATGGCGGCAGCGATCGCGGCGACGGCGCAGATGACAAAGGTGGTACCGCCGATGATGAGCGGCACATTCTCGGTCCCAGGAGGAGCGAGAGCCGTGAACAGGCTGGGGAAGAATGCTGCGAGCGCGAGGCCGATGTTCTGCGAGAGCGCGAATCCGGTAACGCGGATCCGCATGGGGAACTGCTCCTGGAAGAAGGTGGCGAAGGTCGCGTTCCACATCTGGTAGAAGATGCCCTGCACCACGATCACGGCAAGGATGACAAGCGCAAGATTGCCGCTCTTGACAGCCTCAAGGTAGAACACCGATGTGGCGCCGCCGAGCAAACCACCGCCGATCATGAACAGCTTGCGGCCGAACCGGTCGGAGAGGGCGCCGGCTATTGGGATCGTGACGATCGCAACGACGTTGGCGATGAGGGTCACCCACAGCATGTCCGAAGTGGAGAACTCGATGCCGTAGCCCGCGTTCTTACCGTAGGAGACGCCGAAGGTCAGCGTTGTCATGCCGATGGCGTTGGTGAAGCACATGAGAACGCAACGCACGACGAGGCCGAGGTGCTTGGTGAGCAGCTCGACTACCGGGGCCTGGCGCTCCGCCTCCAACTGGTCCTTCTTCGCGAGGAAGACCGGGGGCTCCTGCACGTGGCGGCGGATGAGGATGCCAGCGAGGATGACGACGGCGCTGAGCAGGAAGGGGATGCGCCAGCCGTAGCTGTTGAAGGCGTCCTCGGGCATGAGGGCTGCCAGCGGCAGCATGACACCGGTGGCGAGGATAGAGCCGAACTGGGTGCCCTGGAGGCTGAAGGAAGCGAAGAAACCGCGCTTCTCGTCAGGAGCGTGTTCGACAATCATGGCGCTGGCCCCGCCGAGTTCACCGGCGACGGCGAAGCCCTGGATCAGGCGCAGGATGACCAGCAGCACTGGAGCCAGGATTCCGACTTGCTGATAAGTGGGCAGGAAGCCGACGGCCATCGTTGCGAAGCCCATGAGGAGCATGGCCCACACCAGTACTCGCTTGCGCCCGTGCCGATCGCCGAGGTTCCCCAGAACGATGGCGCCTACGGGGCGGGCGATGTAGCCGACAGCATAGGTGGCCAGCGAGGAGATCAGCGCGACCGTCGCGTTGCCCTCCGGGAAGAAGATTGTGGGGAAGATGAGTGCTGCGGCTTGTGCGTACAGGGCGAAGTCGTAGTACTCCAGGGCGCTCCCGATCCAGCCGCTCATCGCGGCCCGACGGGTGTTGATACGCACCTCCTCCTCGTGCGCCGCGACCGCCGCTGCCGTGGACTTCGGAGGTTGTTGCCCTTGTGATGCAAGCCCCATCGCTCGCTCCTTCGCTGACAAGAATTGTTGAAGCCTAATGTTTCATGTAACGAAACATGTGTATCACGTATTCAACTGTACCTGCGTGGATGTGCTGGCGTCAACGGTGTTTTGAAACGTCACAAGCGGGGGATTGGCGCCCAGTGACGTTGGTGGCGACGAATGCGGTTTCTCCAGATAGCACGCTTGTTTCGTCATCGCTAGCGTTGCGCAGGCGGGCTGGTCGGGTCTTGCAAGGCGTGACCGGGCGAGCTGCGGACGGTGCCCGCGGCCGCTGTCGCGGGAGGGCGGCGGCCCGCGGTAGCCGGGTGTGGCAGAGATTGTGGAGGCGGTTCGACTGTCCTCAAGACGCCGGAGTACAGGCGCCCGGCGTGAAGCCGTATTCGGCGAGAACCGCGTAAGTCTCATCTGTGGGCGGTGCGGCGAAGCTGTCCTCAACCGGACCGGCGGGCACGTTGACCACCTTGATGCCGCCGTCCTCGCCGCTGTGACTGTGCGCCTTGCGGGCCAGGTGGACCAGATCAAGCAGGCCGGTACCGGTATCGACGCCCAGGTTCCCGGTGAGGGTCCAGGCGAGCGAGTGCACCGCAAGCGGACTGCGCGCCTGCTCTGTTGCCGTGGTGAGTAGGGCCCGCATGACCACGCCGGTGAACTGGCTGCGCCGCTCGGCCCCCTCTTGCTCGGACAGGGCGACCCACTGCCCCTTGCGCAGCACCTCGGGGTGGCGTGAACGCACCAGTGCGAGGGCGTCGATGCCGCTCAGCGTCCGCGTGCCCGCCGTCGTGATCTCCAACCCGGAGTAGGCGTCGCGTACAGGTTCGTCGATATCAACCGTGACCCCGCCCATGGAGTCGACAATGTTGGCGAACTGGGCCATATCCACGGCAACGACGTGCGTGGTGGCAATGCCATAGGCGGTGCACAGGGCATCGACGGTGTACTGGGGGCCCTTGATGTAGGAGGTGGCCAAGCGTTCGTCGAAGGGGGAGCCTTCCACCACCACTAGGTCGCGTGGCAGGACCAGAACGTCAAGTCCGGAAGTGGTGGCCCGCACGAGCGCGGCGACGTCGGCGCGCACGCCGTCGCCGACCTCGGCGACGGTGCCGTAGCGGTTGGGGCCGTCGGGCAGGGCGGTGCGCGAGTCCGTGCCGATGATCAGCCAGGTGTCTGCCTGTGCTCCCGCGTCGGTAGCGCTCGCGGAGCCAGTCGGCATGGTGACGTCCAA
Organism: Actinomyces sp. MRS3W; assembly: GCF_032465695.1. Lineage (NCBI taxonomy): Bacteria > Bacillati > Actinomycetota > Actinomycetes > Actinomycetales > Actinomycetaceae > Actinomyces > Actinomyces sp. MRS3W. The sequence continues at coordinate 1,471 of NZ_JAWDJJ010000080.1, read as the reverse complement.
GCGGTCGAGTCGGCCATACAGGATCCCGAGGTCACCGATGCCCAGGACCGCAAGCACGACGAGCACCGTGACCATGCCGGTGATAAGGGGACGGCGGCGGTACAACGCACGTATCCGCGTCCACCAGGCGCTCAGAGCCCGGTGGACGCGGATACGTGCGTGGCTGGTCCTGGGCGACGATTCGTGAGAGGCCATCGCCCGCAGACTATGCGTCAGGCGCGGCGGCGGGCACGCAAGAGCGCACCGGAGGCCACGAGGCCGGCCGCGAGAATGGTGAGAGTGAGGCCCTCACTACCGGTCTTGGCCAGCTCCTTGCCGGAGGCCGAGGCCGGGACCGTGGCCGACACGGTGGCAGCAGTGCTGCTTTCGGCGGTCGGCGTCGTGGCGGTGTCGTCGCCGGCAATGCCCGTGTTGTTCGGGTCATCGGTTGCCCGGGCGGCGGTGTTGTAGACGCCATTGGTCACGGTGACGAGCGAGACGGAGTCGCCGCCCTCGCCGTAGCGGTCGCCGGTCAGCCGCAGGACGTAGGTGCCGTCCGGAACGGAGGGGGCGGGGAAGGTGTCGTTGAAATTGCCGGATTCGTCCACCGTGCCGGAACCGATGGTGGCGACGGGGGTGGCGTCAGCGGAGTCGGAATCGGCCTCGCGGATGAGAACGGCGGTGGCGGTCTCGCCCGGGGTCAGGCCGGAGGCCTTGATCTCGAAGGTCTGTGCACCGGCCTGGCCGCTGATGATGTAGCTGCCGTCAAAGCGGGTGCCGTCGAGAAAAATCTGCTCGCTGGCGATGTCGCTGGTGCCCTGGCCGTAAGCGTTGCACGCGGCGACGACGAACCAGGGGTCGACGTCCGGGTCGCCGTTGAGGTCGGCGACAGCCGAGGCAACGTCGACGGTGGCCGTCCACGTGCCGTCTGCTCCGGCGTCGACGTAGGTCCACGTGCTGGCGGTCTCGTCCTGGTTGTTGGCCAGGGCCACGGCCACCTGGCCGGGATTGTCCGCGGTGCCGCAACCGGATCCGGTCACGGTGAGCGAGGAGTTCGGGTCAACGATCCGGCTGTCGGGGGCGTCGAGGGTGAAGCCGTCGTCAGTGGTGTCGGCGAAGGCCGGAGTGGACACGGCGAGACCGGCGGCCGCAAGAGCGGCTGCCGCGCCGATGGCGGTAACGGAGCGTCCAAGACGCATGGATCCTCCAAGTGGGATAGACGAGACGCGACGCGGGGCGGCGTCGGACTGCCTCCACCCTCTCGCAGGTCTCGAATTGGAGACAACCCCTCCGTGCGTGATTTGCCTGTGATCAAAGCGTCGTTTGACGTCCCAGGAATCACATCCGTCACATATTTGGGGCTTAAGCCCTAGGAAAGCTGTGGCTGTTCTAAGAATGCATGGGGAGAACTGCCCAGGTGACGCGGCTCACGGCGGGTGATCGAAGTGCAGCTCGTGAGCCACTGGGTGGGTGCGGCGGCGAGCCCGAGCGC
>NZ_JAWDJJ010000079.1:0-1258 GCF_032465695.1 Actinomyces sp. MRS3W | reverse complement strand
CATCACGCTCGGCGGGAACCCGGGGGCGGGGCGCATTCCAGGTGCGGATGCGGTCGAAGAGGTGGTGCGACCAGTCCCGCCCATAGGCGCGTACGGGGACACCAGCGTCGTACAGCGCCTGGACTAGTGGACCCCGTTGACCGTAGAGCGCACCGATGAAGACGACCTCCGGCGAGGGAACGGGGGTGAAGGGTAAACGTGCGTCATAGGCGTCGGGCACGTGGAGGGCGCGGATGCCGTGAGCGGTCAGCAGGGCGGTGTCCCGGGCCGAGTAGGAGGCGACGGGGCCGTGCTGGGCTAGTTCCGGCAGGCTCGTCGCCATACGTTCGATCTCGTCGTAGATGAGGGTGACGGGGCGGGCGCCGACTGTGGCGACGGCGTCCCAGAACTCCTCGCGCAGCAGGTCCCCGCGAATGATCAGGACGCGGTCGGGGCGTGCGGAGCGCACGGCGGCGGCGCAGCGGGCCGTCACCTCGCGGGCCCAGCGCTCCTGGCCATCGCCTCCGGTGCGGTCGGCCAACTCGACGCGCAGCTTGTGCCGCGCCTTGGCCAGGGCAGTGGTCAGCTCGTCGTATCTGAGCGTGCGGACCGAGTGCCCCAGGTGCTTGAAGGACTCCTCGTAGGCCCGCCAGTAGCCGTGGAAAGCGGGAGAGATGATGAGTAGGCGGAGCGAACGCATGCGCGGCATCCTACGGGCGGGCGCCGGCTACGGGGCGAAAACGGTTGGCCGCGGGCACCCAACGTTCTGGATGAGTCACCAGCGCCGCCTGCTCACGGGCGACGGCGAACGGGCGGACCTTACTCCCGGCGGTACGGCGTGCAACGTTCCACAGAAAGTTGACGCTGGTGGCGGCCAGCAGTCCCGCCTCCAGGCGCGCCACCCCGGCGCGCCCCTGCCACTTGTAGGTGTAGCGACGCCGACCGTCCCGCACCCAGCCCAGGCGTCTGGTGGGCTCTGAGGAGCCACCGCCCTCATGGGTGGCGGCCAGGCCGCCCAGGATGACGGTGGGGAGGCCGAGGTCACGCAGGCGTCGCTGCAAATCCACCTCTTCGCAGTTCATGTAGAAGGACTCGTCCATGCCGCCGACGGCGCGGTAGGCGTCAGCGGGGATGAGCATGAGCGCCCCGACGGCCCAGTCGCTTGTCGCATCGTGGCTCCCGTCGGCGCGAGTGTCATGGCCGACCAGGTGGTGCAGGAGGGGCAGGTGCCGCAGGCGCGCGAGGGGGAGGAGCCATTCGGTGACCTGGTGGGTGGCGG
>NZ_JAWDJJ010000078.1:0-5523 GCF_032465695.1 Actinomyces sp. MRS3W | reverse complement strand
CGCATGACGTGTGGGCCCAGGGCGCCGGCCTGTGGGGCTGAGGCGGGCGTTAGCGAGAGGCTGAGTGACCGAAGCGCTTGTGCGCAGCTTGCTTTGTGACGCCGAGGGCGGCGCCTATGACCGTCCAGGATTCTCCGGCGGCACGAGCGTCAGCGACGGCGCGACTCAGGTTCTGCTCGGCGTCGAGCACTTGCTTTTTCGCGGCGATAATGCGCCTAAAGTGCGTTGCGTCGCGCGATTGGGCGATCGCCGGGTCGAGAGCGTCCAGGCCGGTATCTGGCAGGCCCGCCGTCGTAGTCGTTTGCTGGCTCATGGCAATCACCTCAGAAAGTCGTAGAACTTCGGTCGTAGACGGTCCGCATGGATGATGCGGGTTGGTGCGGTGGAAGGAACCGCTACGAGCTCGAGCAGACTGGAATCCTTTGCTGGTCCAATCACAAGCAGCCGTTCCTCCCCGTCATACTCATACTCGACCAGGCGCAACGCGTTTTCCCAGGCGTGGACGACGTCGTCGACCGACAGGCCGTGCTTGAGAGCTGATCGGGCAACCCTCATTTGTCAACCTTACGTTGACGTAGGTGGGTGGTCAAGGCTGTACTTGGGGACGTACACTGCCGTTTCGTTGTTGTGACGATGTGTGGGAGCGTCATGTGTATACGGTTGCATACCCCACTGACATGAATTTAGGCGTGTGAGCAGGCGGCGGTGAGCTATACCTGGGACGCGAGTTCAGTTCGCACGAGAGTCACTGTTCGCGTCGCCCGCCGTCGATCCCAGGAGGAACCATGTCAGCCAACGTGACTGCGCCGCTGCTTGGCCGGCCATCCCAACCCGACGGGCTACTGCGTGCGCCGGCCTGTGGGGCTGAGGCACGACGGACGACGCGAGCATGATGTGGATCGCGCTGGCCTGCGGCTCGGCCCTGTTCGCCGGGCTGACCTCCGTGCTGGCCAAGCAGGGTGTGCGCACCACCGATTCCACGCTGGCCACGGCCCTGCGTACGCCCGTCATTCTGATTGGTGCCTGGGCCGTCGCCTGGCTCAGCGGTTCGGTTCACGAACTGGGTCACGTCTCCGCGCGCAGCATCGTTTTTCTCATCCTCTCGGGACTGGCCACCGGCGCCTCCTGGCTGTGCTTCTTCAGGGCGCTGCAACTTGGCCAGGTGAGCAAGGTTGTCCCCGTCGACAAGACCAGCACGGTGCTGACCGTGCTCCTGGCCGTCCTCGTGCTGGGGGAGCGGCCCACGCCGGTGGGGTGGCTCGGGCTGCTGGGGATCGCGGTGGGTACGGTGCTCATGCTCGACGCCGACGACGTGCGCGCCCTGGTCCGTCCCGGGAAGTCTCAAGGGGCTTCGGAGGACGGTCGCCCCGGCTCGGGCGCATGGCTCGTCTACGCGCTCGGCTCGGCTTTTTTCGCTGCGCTGACGGCGATTCTGGGCAAGATCGGCATCACGGACGTGCCCTCGGATTTGGGGACGGCGGTGCGCACCGGTGTCATCCTGGTCATGGCGTGGGGCATGGTGGCTGTGCGTGCGCGCGCCACGCGGACTGCCGCGGGTGGGGGCGGCGAGAATCTGCGGGCCCCGGGAGGGCCTCTGGGTATCGTGCCCGGAGAACTGGGGTGGATCCTCGCCTCCGCGGTGGCGACCTGCGCCTCCTGGCTGTGCTACTTCGCGGCGCTTCAGGGCGGGCCCGCCAGCGCCGTCGTTCCCATCGACAAGCTCAGCGTGCTCGTCACCGTCGCCTTCTCCGCGCTGGTCCAGGGGGAGAGGCCGGGCTGCCGCGCCGTGGCGGGACTGGTACTCCTCACGGCCGGGACGGTGCTCGTAGCCGTCGTGTGATGCCGCCCCACCCCCTCACCGAAACCGGCACTAATAACATGCCGAAACCGGCGGAAACTGCTGAGGGCGAGCTAAGTTCTTGGGACCTCGACCTGGAGCCTGCCCTCCGTGGTGACGGGGCGGCGTGTTGGCGTCCGCGTTGCGTCCCGACCTCGGCATCGGCTGGTGGTCCCGTGCTACCTGATCGGCGATCATGCCGGTGACGCTAACGACTGATCCGGGGCATGTCGGCGTCGTCGCCACGGAATAGACGTTCGTGCTCGGCGCCCCGGCAGATGTACTTCGCGCTTTCACTTGGTGTCTTGACTTGCTCACCGCTGGATCGTGACTGGGCATGTAGATCGTGACCCGGACTCGGCCCTGAACCTCTTCGACGACGGGCTCTGCCAGGCCCGCTTCGGCAACCTGTTCGAAGACGCGCTGCACGCCGGTGTCCCACTGCTTCAGGATCCCGGCTTCCCTGAAGATACGGGCGAGCGCCGGGTTGCGCAGCCGGGAGACACGCCGCATGGTGTCGATGGTCATGCCGGGCGGCGGCAGTCCTGGGCCGTCCACCTGGATGCGGTTGTCGTAGAAGCCGATGCGGATGGGAGGAAACGCATCGGATCAAGGAGGTGATGTAGTGGGGACACCGGTTGTGGGTGAAGTCGGTAGCCCTGCCACTTCGACCGGTTTCGGTACGTCATTAGTGCCGGTTTGGGCACGTTACTTGTGCCGGTTTCGGTGAAAGGGGTGGGCGAGTGGGTTGCGCGGGCGGCTAGGATCGAAGACGATGACGACTCCGCCCATCGCAGCTGCCGGCTCGCCGGCGATGACCTCTTCCGCACACGCCGCTAACACCAACGACTCAACGTCGGCCGCCACCACCGGGGCGGCCGACGTCACCCGCACCCTGGCCCTGCCCGAGGACCTGGCCCCCGTCGCCCTGCTCGGCGCCCGCGACGAGGTGCTGCGCGCCGTCGAGCGCGGCTTCCCCGACGTCTCCGTCCATGTGCGCGGCACCACCGTTACCGTCACCGGAGCGGCCGCCCGGGTCGACGTCGTCGTCGTGCTGCTGTCCGAGCTCATCGACGTGGCCCGTGCCGGCACCCCCCTGACCGCCGACGCCGTCGAGCGCGCCATCGGCCTGCTGGACACCGCCGCCCGCCCCGCCGAGGTCCTCACCGACGACGTGCTCACCACCCGCGGGCGCTCCATCCGCCCCAAATCGCTGGGGCAGAAGGCCTACACCGACGCCATCGAGAACTCCACCATCACCTTCGGTATCGGCCCGGCCGGCACCGGCAAGACCTACCTGGCCATGGCCAAGGCCGTCGACGCCCTGGTGCGCAAGCAGATCTCCCGCATCATCCTTACCCGCCCGGCCGTGGAGGCGGGGGAGAACCTCGGCTTTCTGCCGGGCACCCTCACCGACAAGATCGACCCCTACCTGCGGCCCCTGTACGACGCCCTGCACGACATGCTCGAGCCGGAGGCACTGCCTCAGCTCATCGCCGCTGGCACCATCGAGGTCGCCCCGCTGGCCTATATGCGCGGCCGCACTCTCAACGACGCCTTCATCATTCTCGACGAGGCCCAGAACACCAGTCCCGAGCAGATGAAGATGTTCCTCACCCGCCTCGGCTTCGGCTCCAAGATGGTGATCACCGGGGATGTCTCCCAGGTCGACCTGCCCGGCGGGCGCCCCTCCGGGCTGCAGGTCGTGCGCCGCATCCTGGACGGGATTGAGGACATCAGCTTCTGCGAGCTGACCAGTGCCGACGTGGTGCGGCACCGGCTCGTCGGCCTCATCGTGGATGCATACTCGCGTTACGACGCCGACCGCTCCGCCACCGGCGCCGAGCGCGGACCCGGCCGGGGCAACCCCCGCCGTCGCACCCCCTCCGAATTCCGAGACAGGAACCGCCCATGACTACCGAGGTCATCAACGAGACCACCACGCCCATCGACGGCTCGGAGTTCGCTGCCCTGGCCGACTATGTGCTTGCCGCCATGCACGTCAGCCCCATGGCCGAGCTCAACATCCTGTTCATCGACCCCGAGCCCATGGCCGAGCTGCACGTGCGCTGGCTGGGCCTGGAGGGCCCCACCGACGTCATGAGCTTCCCCATGGACGAGCTGCGCCCCGGCACCGCCGAGAGCGAAACGCCCCCCGGCACCCTCGGAGACGTCGTGCTGTGCCCGCAGGTCGCCGCTGCGCAGGCGCTGGAGGCCGGCCACAGCGCCGTCGAGGAGATGTTGTTGCTCACCGTCCACGGAATCCTGCACCTGCTCGGCTATGACCACGCCGAGCCGGAGGAGAAGCAGGAGATGTTCGACCTGCAGCGCAAGCTGCTGCTCACCTTCCTGGCGGAGCGGGGCAAGTGACCGCCGCGCCCACACCCCTGCTGCTTGTAGCGGCGGTGATCGTGCTCGGCTTCGGGATGGTGCTGTCCGCGGCGGAGGGGGCACTGACCCGCATGACCCGCGCCGCCGCCGAGGACCTGGTGGAGGCCGGGCGCCGCGGCGCCGAGCGCGTGGTCGCCCTCACCGCCAAACGCGAACAGGTACTCGGCACCGTCACCGGCCTGCGCGCCGGGGTGGAGATGCTCGCCGCCATCCTGCTCACCGTGGGCGTGGCCGGACTGTTCCCCCGGTGGTGGCAGGTCCTGCTCGTCTCCCTCGCCCTCAACCTGGTGCTGCTCGGCCTGCTGGTCGGCGTCTCCCCGCGCTCGGCGGGGCGCCGCAACCCCGGCGGAACCCTGCTCGCCCTGGCCGGCATCCTCGACAAGCTCAACGCCCTGGGTGCCCCCTGGCGCTGGCTGGAGTCACGCTACGGGCGGGCCTCCACCCTCACCGACGCGGAGGTACGCGCGGAGGTCACCGAGGATCTGCGCGAAATGATCGACGAGATCGGCGATTCGGACACCATTGAGGACGAGGACCGCGAAATGATGCGCTCCGTGGTCGAGCTCGGCCAGACCCTCGTGCGCGAGGTCATGGTGCCCCGCACCGACATGGTCACCATCGAGGAGCACAAGCCCGCCAGTGCCGGCATGCGCCTGTTCGTCCGCTCCGGCTACTCGCGCGTTCCCGTCGTCGGGGAGGACGCCGACGACGTGCGCGGCATCCTCTACCTCAAGGACGTGTTGCGCCGCCTGGCCGACCACCCCGAGCACGGGGAACGGCCGGTGGTCTCCTTCGTGCGCGACGCCGTGTACGTGCCCGAGACCAAGGTGGCCGACGACCTGCTGCGGGAGATGCAGCTGGGTCACTTCCACATTGCGCTGGCCGTGGACGAGTACGGCGGGATCGCCGGGCTGGTCACCATGGAGGACCTGCTGGAGGAAGTGGTGGGCGAGCTCACCGACGAGCACGACCACGCCGAACCCACGGCCGAGGACCTCGGGGACGGCACCTTCCGCGTCCCGGTCCGCATGGGGCTGGACGCACTCGGCGAGTTATTCGACCTGGAGATCGACGACGACGACGTCGACACCGCTGGCGGCCTACTCACCAAGGCCATCGGCAGGGTCCCCCTGCCCGGGGCGAGCGGTGACGTGCAGGGTATTCACCTGCTCGCCGAGGAGGCCACCGGCAGACGCCGTCAGGTTGCCACACTCCTCGCATCCCGCAGCCAGGCCGGCCCGCTCACGCCCCACCACCATGAGGAGGAGCCCCATGACGACTGAGCAGCCCCCCAC
>NZ_JAWDJJ010000077.1:0-5901 GCF_032465695.1 Actinomyces sp. MRS3W | reverse complement strand
ATCATGCCGCGCCCCGACGGCCGTATAGAGGAACAACCAGACGCGTCGCACCTCACCGCCGCTATTCTGAGGCGCAATGTCGCCCATCCTCACCTACTCCCTCCTTTTCGTAGCCGGACTATGCGCCGGAATCATCGGCTACCTCGTGGGGATGGCTTCGCTCGTCTCCTACCCGGCGATGCTGGCCCTGGGCGTCCCCCCGGTCGTTGCCAACGCCTCCAATACCGTCAGCCTCATCCCCGCCGGTATCGGCTCACTCATCACCTCCTGGGACCGCCTCAAACAGATTCGCTACTACCCGCTGCTTCCCCAAGCGCTCATCGCCGCCGTCGGCGGCCTCGTGGGCGGAGCCCTGCTCCTGGTCGCGCCCCCGGGCGTGTTCGAGGCGGTCGTACCTTGGCTGGTGCTGCTCGCCACCGTCCTGGTCGCCCTGAGCCCACGACTGCGGCGCGGCTCGACCCGCTACAAACTGCCGGCAACCGCGTTCCTCGCGCTCCTGGCCGCCATCACCGTCTACAGCGGCTACTTCGGCGCAGGCGCAGGCGTGCTGTTCTTCGCCCTATGCACGCTGGGCACCCCCATGAACACCCACGCCGCCGTTGTCATGAAGACACCCATGCTGACCCTGTCGAATTTCTCGGCGGCCGTGCTGTTCATCGTGCACGGCGAGGTCAACTGGGGCGCGGCAATCGCCGTCGGCGCGGGCTCGTTCGTCGGCGGCTACGTGGCGCCGCTCATTCAGCGGCTCATCCCCGAGCGTGTCATTCACGCGGCCGTCGTCGTCGGCGGGCTGGTGCTGACCGTCTGGCTACTGCTCGGGTTCTGATCCCTGCCCGACGCCGCAGCACAGCGCCCGCAATAGCTCACCGCCGAGCTGCCGCTACACCCGCAACCCCAGCTCGCGCATGCGAGTGGTCGCGCCTTGGGACAGGGCCTCATGCAGGGCGTCAGCATCCGCTCCGGTCGAGGCGAGATCCGGAGCCGAGATGAGCAGCCGCTTCATGGTGCCGATCTCCTCGCCGACGACGCGGCGCCCCCACAGGCCCAGGCGCGCAGCCAGCTGCGTATCCTCTGCAATCCCGGGCACGAGTTGCGCCGGGGCGAAGGCCGCCAGGCGATCCGCACTCATCTCTTCGGTCAGCTGGTCCCGCAACGGCGCTTCGAGCGTGGCGGCCAGAGCGACGACGAAGTCGCGCATGAGTCCGAAAGTCAGGTAGGTCTTGGTCAGCCGCTCGTACCAGTCCAGCGGTCGCAGGCGCTCGTCAAAGTCTTCCAGCGTCCCCACAAACGGCTGCGCCGCGGCGAGCACGTCAACGCCCGTACCCGTAGCCAGTTCCCGGAGGTGGTCGAAGGAGGCAACGGCCTCCGCGCTCATATGCAGCAGTTCGGCACGCAGGTCCATGGATGGCGCCTTGTCGGCATCCTTCGCGTACCTGGTGCAGGCGATCGTCCGGGTGTAGGCGGCCAGGCCGATGACCGCAGCCGTATGGGGCGACGGCGACGCAGAGCGGCCCTCTGAAGGAACGGAACTCGTCATAGGGCCAGCGTAGGCCCTGCGCCCCTCGTCCGGGCGGCGCTCGGATCGAAGAATGTCCAGCTGGCGTCGCGGACACGCTCGACGTCCGTCCCCGTGGCGTCACGAACACGAGTTCGTCTGAGAGCTGCGCAACATCCCGGCGGTGACATCCCCCACGACCGGGGTCGCCGACGCCATCTGCCCAGGACGGCGGACACGATCGGGTATTAACCTGGAGGCTGGTTGCCCGGTCGCCATGTCTATCGTCATGCCCTTCGGCACAGCCCGTCGCATCCGGAGTACAGATCCGGCGTTGCGCAGGGCGTTCTTCGCGATCGGCTGCCGCATATGACCGCAGGCTCAGACGTCGCCACATCCGGCACACCGTCTCAGCCCCGGGCCCACGCCCGGAGACAACCGAAAGCACATCTTCACTGTGACCGAGCAGAACACCGTAACTGAATCATCCGCCGCACCGAACGATCCGCAATCCGAACAGCCCACCCAGCAGGCGGTCCCGCAGGCCGAAAGCTCCGGCATTATCTCCACGGCGCAGGCCCACGCCCCGGTTCTGGACGACGCTAAGCCCGACATCACCGACGCCGGTGACCCCGCCGACCTTACTGCCCGCACCTTCGCCGACTTCGGCGTCGAGGAGGAGATCTGCGAGGCGCTCGCCGACAAGGGCATCACCCACCCCTTCCCCATTCAGGCACTCACCCTGCCGATCGCGCTGCGCGGCCAGGACATCATTGGCCAGGCCAAGACCGGCACCGGCAAAACCCTCGGCTTCGGCATTCCGCTGCTGATGGACACGCTTGGCCCCGGTGAGGAGGGCTGGGACGAAGATCCGGCCTCCGGCTCACCGCAGGCACTGGTCGTGCTGCCCACTCGCGAGTTGGCCAAGCAGGTTGCCGAGGAGCTGGCCTCGGCCGCCGCCAAGCGCACCGTGCGCATCGTGCAGGTTTACGGCGGACGCGCCTACGAACCGCAGATCGAGGCTATTGAACGGGGTGCGGAGATCGTGGTCGGCACCCCTGGCCGCCTCATTGACCTCATGGACCGCCGTGTCCTCGATCTCACGCATGTGACTACTGTGGTCCTGGACGAGGCCGACGAAATGCTGGACCTGGGGTTCCTGCCGGACGTGGAGAAGATCCTGTCGCGCACCCGCCCCGACCGCCACACCATGCTGTTCAGCGCCACCATGCCGGGCGCCGTCGTCGCCCTGGCCCGCCGCTACATGACCAAGCCGACCCACATCCGCGCCCAGGACCCGGGCGACGACTCCATGACGGTCAAATCCGTCCAGCAGGTTGTCTACCGCACCCACGCCCTCAACAAGGTCGAGGTGCTCGCCCGCATCCTGCAGGCGGAGGGCCGTGGCCGCACCATCATCTTCGCCCGCACCAAGCGCACCGCCGCCCGCGTGGCCGAGGACCTGGCCGCGCGTGGCTTCGCCACCGCCTCCCTGCACGGCGATCTCGGGCAGGGCGCCCGGGAGCAGGCGCTGCGGGCCTTCCGCAAGGGCAAGGTGGATGTGCTGGTAGCCACCGACGTGGCAGCGCGTGGCATCGACGTCGACGACGTCACTCACGTCATCAACTACCAGTGCCCCGAGGACGAGAAGATCTACGTCCACCGCATCGGCCGCACCGGTCGTGCTGGTGGCTCCGGCACGGCGATTACCTTCGTCGACTGGGACGACGTATCCCGCTGGCGGCTCATCGCCAAGGCACTCGGCCTGCCGATCGAGGAGCCGGTGGAGACCTATCACACCAGCGACCACCTCTACTCCGACCTCAACATCCCGCAGGACGTCACCGGCAAGCTGCCGCGGGATAAGCGGGTTCTGGCTGGGCTCGACGCCGAGCAGATCGAGGACTTGGGCGAGACCGGTAAGCATGCCGGTGGCCGCCGCTCCCGCGACGAGCGTGGTGGCCGAGGTCGCGGTGGACGCGCCTCCGGCTCGCGCCGTGGTGAGTCCGGGCGCGGCCGCAAACGTGGCAGCGGGCGTGCCCGCAGCGACGACGCGGCTGCCCGGGACACCGACCGGCCCCGCCGCAAGCGCACTCGCAAGCGCACCCACGGCGGCCGCGCCGACGCCTAATCGACGCCGGGACCGGCACGTCACTTGTGCCGGTTTCGGCACGTCATTAGTGCCGGTTTCGGCACGTTATAAGTGCCGGTTTCGGTGATGTGGGGGTGTCTGCGCCGCCTCCACCGTCTCCTCGCTCCTGCCGCCTCAGCTGCTCCTGCCGCCTCCGGTGCTCCTGCCTCCCTGCTACCCCGCAGGCCCCGGCCTGGCACCCCACCTGGCACCGCACCCGGGGAGTCGATTTCTCTAGGCGCCCATGATTGTGTCGACGTAGGCGAGCACGCCGTCGGCCATCATCTGCACGGCAATCGCGGCCAACAGCAATCCGAAGATGCGGGTAAGCACCTGGATCACCGATTCCCCCAGGATCCGGTGCAAGCTCGCCGAGAATCGCAGGGCAACCCAGATGACCACGTGAGTGGCCACAATCGCCGCGGTCACGCTCACCCAGCCGACGACGGGATCGGAGGCCGAGTCAACCGCCACCATGGCGGCGACGATCGCTCCCGGCCCCGCTAGCAGAGGCGTGCCCAGGGGGACGAGTGCAGCATTGGTCACCACCGCATCCGGATCCGGATGTTCATCGGTTTTGTCGGTGAGCAGCTCCAAGGCCACCAGCAGGAGCAGCAGGCCGCCGGATATTTGCAGGGCGGGCACGGTGATCCCCAGAAACCGCAGTATGTAGCGCCCGAAGATCGCGAAGGCAAGGATGACCGCGAAGGACACCAGGGTCGCTTGGCGGGCCGAGCGGGTGCGCTCGGCGTGGGTCTGCCGGCTGGTCAGCGACAAGAAGATGGGGATGGCGCCAAGTGGATCCTGAATGACCAGAATCGTGGTGAAGGCGGTGGCGAACAGTGTGGGATTGAAAACGGTGTCGAGCATGGGCAGTGGGTTGTCGGCAGCGGGTGGATTGGAATGGTGTGGAGAGAATCTGGTCGGCGTCGTCACCGGCTCGGCGGGCGGGCTCGGTGACGGACGGCGGGCTCAGGGCGCGAGCAACGGGAGTGAGCCCTCGGAGACGATCCGGTCCAGCAGCTCCAGCGGCATGAGGTTCTCCCCCAGCCGGTTCGGTTTGCCGGCACCGTGATAGTCGGAGGCGCCGGACATGCCCAACCCAAGTCGCTGCGCCAGGGCCCGAGCCTGCTCGCGCTGGGCGGGGTTGTGATCGCGATGATCGACCTCGAGGGCAGCCAGGCCGGCCTGCGCCATGCGGGCGAAGGTCTCATCGGGCATGAGGCGGCGTTGCCGGCCGGTGGCGCGCGGGTGGGCGGCCACCGGCACGCCCCCGGCGGCACGGACGAGTTCGCATGCCTCCACGGGATCCAGGGCCCAGTGGGGCACGTAGTAGGGGCTGCCGGTTGCCAGCGGCCCGGCGAATGCGGCGGAGCGGTCGGGGAAGGCCCCGGCGGCAACCAGCGCATCGGCAATGTGGGGGCGGCCAATGGTGGCGGCGTCGGTCGCCTGCGCAAGCACATCGTCCCAGCCGATGGGGAAGTCGGCCGACAGCAGCTCAACCATCCGCCGGGTGCGGGTCGAGCGCGAGTTGCGCGCGTGGGCAAGGGCCTCGGCCAGCGGGGTGTAGCCCGGATCGAAGAGGTAGGCGAGCAGGTGCAGGGTGACGCCATCGGACGAGCAGGAGATCTCCGCCCCGCGCAACAGGGTCACGCCCGTATCCGCGACGGCGGCGGCGGCCTGGACCCATCCCTCGGTCGTGTCATGGTCGGTCAGGCCGACGACGTCGAGGCCGGCCCTGGCCGCGGCGGCCATGAGCTGCGCGGGCGCGTCGGTGCCGTCCGAGCAGGAGGAGTGGGTGTGGGGGTCAATGCGCACCGACCAAGTCTAGAGGCGCCCGGCGGCTGTGACCCAGGTAACCTGGATGTATGAGTTCGTCCACCGTCTCCAGCTCCGCCGGCCCCGCGGCATCGGATGCCGGACGGCCACCCATCCGGTTCGGCGTCATCGGCGCGGGATTCATCGCCCGTTGGTTCGCCGAAGCCGCGAGCGCGGTAGCCGATGCCCGGATCGTGGCGGTCACCTCCGCCCACCCGGAGCGGGCCGCGGCCTTCGCCGCCGCACACGGCATCCCCACCTCCTTCGCCACGCTGGAGGACATGCTCGCCGCCCGGGACGAGGACGGCGGCCCGCTCGTCGACGTCGTCTACGTCGGCTCCCCCAATACGTTGCACGCCGAGCACACGCTGGCCGCACTGGACGCGGGTCGGCACGTCCTGGTGGAGAAGCCTTTCGCCGCCACTCCCGCCCAGGCTCGGGCCATGGTGGAGGCGGC
>NZ_JAWDJJ010000076.1:0-6407 GCF_032465695.1 Actinomyces sp. MRS3W | reverse complement strand
ACCGGCACAAGTAACGTGCCGAAACCGGCACAAATGACATGCCGAAACCGGCACAAGTAACGTGCCGAAACCGGCACAAATGACATGCCGAAACCGGCACAAGTAACGTGCCGAAACCGGCACTAATGACGTGGCGGGGCTGTTGTGGTTCAACGTCCGCGGCGCCCGGGGTGCCGACTGTGTATGTGGGTGCTTGCTGGCCGTTTCTCGATGTGGTGTGGCAGGGACTCGTGGGGAGGTTGGGGCTTGTCCCTGTTGTGTGGACACGAGGGTTTGGTTCATGCGGCGTGCTCCAGCATAGCTGGAGGTGCTGCGGGGGTGTAGTGGTTCTCGTAGGTGTTCGGGGGCAGGTTGCCGCAGTAGGAGTGCCTGCGGACGGTGTTGTAGCGGGTCAGCCACTTGAATGCCTGCCGCCGGCAGGTCAGGTTGTCGGGCCAGCAGCGCTCGCCGGTGAGGACTTCCCGCTTGAACGTGGCGTTGAACGACTCCGCCAGGGCGTTGTCGGCACTACTACCCACCGCCCCCATCGACTGGGTGACCCCGAGGGTCTTACAGGCGGCGGCGAAGTCCTTGGAGGTGTAGACGCTGCCGTGGTCGGAGTGGAAGATCGCGCCCTTCAGGCTCCCGCGCTCACGCGCGGCCGCCTGTAGGGCGTCGACCACGAGGGACGTGCGCATGTGATCGCGTACCGCCCAGCCGACCAGGCGCCTGCTGTAGCAGTCGATCACGGTGGCCAAGTACAAGTTGCTCCCATCGGCCAGCGGCAGGTAGGTGATATCCCCGACGTACTTGCGGTTGGGTGCGTCGGTGGTGAAGTCCCGCTCCAGCAGGTCGGGGTACTTCGACGCGGCCTGGTCGGGAACGGTGGTACGCGCCCGCCGCCGCTTGTGGTAGCCGACGATGTTATTGGAACGCATGAGACGGGCCACCCGCTTGCGGTTCACGCGATTGTCGGAGCCCTTGTCGATTCCGTCGCCTGGTTCGGCGGTGATCCTGGGGGCGCCCATGGAACGGTCGGCGGCGTTGATGGCCCGGATCCGCTCGGTCAGGGCAGCATCCGCCGCGGCCCGCTCGGCTCGTCTGGGGACGCTGGCCTTCCAGGCGTAGTAGGAGGAACGAGCGACCTCCAGCAATTCACACAGCCGCTCCCGCCCCATGGGTGGCTGCATGGTCGGCGACGAACTGGAAGCGGCTCACCAGATCGTCTCCCCCGCGAAATACTTGGCCGCCTGCTGGAGAATCTCCCGCTCCCGGGTCAGCTTGACCTTCTCCGCCCGCAATGTGGCGTTCTCGGCCTCCAGACGGGCGATCTTCTCCTCCACCGACTCCTCAGCCGGTGCTCCGGCAGTCGACCGTGCAGGTGTCCCCGTCTTGGGTTTGAGGGGGCTGGGAGCGGGCGCCCCGTCCGGTCCGGTCTTGCGTCCGGTGCCCCACTGGCGCAGCCAGTCGCGCAGCGTGCCCCGGGACACGCCCAGGTCCTGGGCGATCCCGCGCACCGTCGCCCCCGGTGTCGTCTCATACAAGTCCACCGCCTCACGACGGAACTCATCGGAGTAACTCTTCCTTGCCATGGTCAGATCATCTCGCTCTCCCCAGCCCCACAGGGCCGGAATCAGCGTGTCCAACAAACAGGGTCAAGGCCCGTTTGCGGCGAGGGACGTTGTTCGGGTGTGTTGTGGCAGGTGGTGCGCGAATACGCCCCTTTCGACCCCGGACCTCCGGTTCATGTGGGGTCTGGGGCGCAAAGGGTCGTATTCGACCCCGACACGGCATGCCCGGACGTCGATGCCCCGGCCGTTGGCGCTGCAGTCGCCCGCGTCCTGACCGGGTGGGCCCGCGCAGGGAAGCCCGTACCCAGCCCCAGCCAACCCCTCGACGTCGGCGCGCACCGGCCACGACAACCACATCGACCGGTTTCGACACGTCATTAGTGCCGGTCTCGACACGTTACTTGTGCCGGTTTCGGTGAGAGGGGCCGGACGCTACCGGGTGTCGGCGCTGGCACTGACACCGGCACCAGCACCGACACCGGCACCCGGCACCGGCACCCGGCCCGGCGTCGGCGGCCGCTTAGGCGGCCGTGGGGGCCAGGGCGTTGTCTTCCGGCAGCGGCTTGGGACCACGGCGCAGGCGGGCACCCAGGAGGATGAAGGCCCAGGCGATGAGCGCCCAGACGGCCAGCACCGCGAGCGTCTTGAGGTAGATCCCGTCCACACCACCGCCGGCGATGAGTCGCCGGAAGGCGAGCTGGGTGTAGCTCATCGGCAGGTAGGGGTGAATCCATTGGAAGAAGCGCGGCGTGGTCTCGATCGGGAAGGTCGCGCCCATGGAGGTGATCTGCAGGCTGAGCAGGATGATGGACACGAAGCGACCGCGGAAGGCAAGCGTGGCCACACAGGCCTGGTTGATGGCGACGAAGGTGAGCGAGGCGGCGATAGCCATGGCACACAGGCCCACGAGGTTGGCGGCGTGGATCTCTCCGGCGGCGTTGACCGCCACCATCATGATGATGGCCTGGGCGACGGCGAGCAGGGCAGCGGTGGTGGCGGGGCGGAACGCGGAGGCGTACCAGCGCTCACCGTGGTTGCGCTTGTCCAGCGCCGGCAGAACCAGGAACAGGGCGATGGCGCCAACCCACAGGGCCAGGCTCATAAACATCGGGGTGAAGCCCGCACCGTTGTTAGCCACCGCGTTGTCGCGGACGGCATCCACGTCTGCGGCGTCCGCGCCGACGTCGGTCATGGTTTGCCGCTGGGAGGCGGTGTAGTCGGGGATCCGCTCCACGCCGTCGGCCAGACCGGTGGACAGGGTGTCGGCGCCGTCGGCGAGGGTGGTGGCGCCGCTCTGCAGCCGGGTGAGGCCATCACTGAGGGTGTCGGCGCCGTCGGCAAGGGTGGTCGCTCCCGTGGACGCGGTTCCCAGGCCCGTGGAGAGGGTGTCGGCGCCGGTGGAGGCGGTAGCAGCGCCGGAGGCCAGGCGCGCGAGGCCGTCGGCGAGCGTCTGGGAGGAGGTGGCGGCGGTGGAGGCGCCGCTATTGAGCGTATCCAGGCCGGTGGACAAGGTGTCCGCCCCGGTCGCCAGCCGCTGAGCGCCCGAGTTGACGGAATTCGCGCCGGTGGCCAACTGCGAGGTGCCCGCGGAGAGGGAGCTCGCGCCGGCCGACAGCGTATTCAGGCCGGTCGACAGGTCGCTGGATCCGGTGGCGAGTTGGGACGCGCCGGCGTCGAGGGCGGAAGCGCCGGAGGTCAGTGTGGAGCCCTGGGAGGACAGGGTGGCCAGCACGCCGGTGAGCGTCCGACCGCTGCCGGTGGCGGGGTTGTACACGTCGGTGTCCGAGCCGAGACCGTCGGAGAGTGCGTTGGCACCGGTGGAGAGCTGATCGGCCGAGTCGGCCAGGGTGCCGACGGAGCTCTGCATCTTGGTGGCGCCGCCTGAGAGCTGATCGGCGCCGGAGGCGACCTGGCCGACGGCGCCGGTCACGTTCGCGGATGAGGCGGCCAGGGTGTTGAGCCCGCCGAGCACCGTCCCGGACTGGGCGGTGTCCTCGCTGCTGCCGAGGCCGCCGGCCGCCTGGGCGATGGCCTGGCAGGTCGCGTCCGTCTCGCCGTGGTCGGTCACGCACTGCTGGTAGGCGGCCGAGAGCGCCGCGGACACCTGACCGGCTCCAGCCTGCGCGGTGGACACGCCGCTGGTGTAGTCGTTGACGGCCCCGTACAGGGTTTGCTGGCCGCCCGCCGCGGAGTCGGTGGCGGAACCGATCCCGCTCACGGCTGCAGCGGCACCCGAGACGAGGTCGTTCGCGGCGCCGTACAGCGTCTGCTGGCCGGCGTTGTAGGAGTCGGTCGACTCCCCGACGTTCGTGGACAGAAGGCTCAGTCCCGTCACCAGTTTCCCGACGCCGGGGTCGATCTGGCTGGTGACGGTGGAGTAGGCCTGGTCGACGGCGTCCACATAGTTGGTCAGTCCGGAGGACAGATCCGCGGCACCCGTGGACAGGTTCGACGCGCCTGAGGCGAGGGTGCTCGCCCCGGAGGCCGCGGAGGAGGCGCCGGTGGACACGCTCTGGGCCCCGGAGTCGACCGTGCTGGCACCCGTGGCCAGGGTGGAGACGCCGTCGGACAAGGTGGTGGCGCCGTCGGCGAGGGTGGTGGCGCCGTCGGCGGCGCTGGTCACTCCGCCGGACAACCGCGCGACGCCGTCGGCCAGCTGCTGGGAGCCGGAGGCGGCGGTGGAGGTCGAGGAGGAGAGGGTGGTGAGCCCATCGGCGAGGGTGACGGCACCGGAGGCGAGCTCGCTCATACCGACGGTGAGCGTGGTGGCGCCGTCGGACAGCCGCTCGGCGCCGTCGGCGGCGTCGGTGGTGCCGGATTCGAGGGTGGCGGCTCCGGAAGCCAGGGCGGTGGCGCCGTCGGAGGCCTCCACCATCCCTTCACGAATGGTGGACACGCTCAGCAGGAGAGTGGATAGGACGCGTTCGGAGCCTTGCTCCTCCAGCCGGTTGGACAGCTCAGAGGCAACAGTGGCGGCCATGGTGCCGGCCAGATAGTTGATGCCGTCGTCGGTGACGAGCTTGAGTTCCTGGGTCACGGCATCGGAGGGGTCATCGCTGCCGACGCGGGAGGCGATTTCGGAGAAGTCTGCGGGGATGTAGAGGATCGCGCGCACCTTCTGGGTCTGCATGTCCGCCTGCGCGGCGCTGGCGTCCATCTGCTCCCAGGTGAAGCCGACATTCTGGCTGCCGTCCGGATGGGTGAGGGCCTCGGTGAGGTCGGTGCCGAGGTCGAAGGTCTCGGTCTCACCGTTGGCGAGGGTCGCCGTGTAGGCGGTGTCCTCGTTGACGATCGCAGCCTTGATGTCGCCGAGCCGGTTGGTGGGGTTCTGATAGGCGAGTGTGAGCAGGCCCGCGTACAGCAGCGGGATGATCGACACCGCTAGCACGACGATGAGGTTCGCAGCGCGCGAGCCGGTGAGTTTCTTCATGTGTGTTGCCTCCCCTGAGTTCCGCCGCCCGACGATACACATGTGTATCGGCATCTTCAATACAGATGTGTATCGTGTGTTGCTGTTAACGTCCTGGGTGACAAGACACTGGATGCTGGACGCGCGATTGCAATACCGACGGCGTCGGCGCGCGGAGACCCCGACATGCCATTCACGACGACGGGCTACACCCCACGAGGACGCGGCCCCCTTCGCTGGCGACAGTGTCGTCCGCCAGCGCCGCCGTACGCCCCACGAAGACGCCGGGCCCATGAGGCGTACCCCGGGGTTCGCGATTCGGCGGCATTGGCCGAGTTCAGCGGCATCCGTCGCCGAGCGACCACGCCCCGCCTCGATTACAGTGAGAGACGTGGACAACCCGATCCGAACCGCGGGCGCACGCCTGTCTGCCCGACGCGAGGCGGTACAGCGCCTCATTGGCGACGCGCCCTCGGAGAGGCGTGCTCAGACCCAAGCGCTGCTGCTCGCCTCCGGCCGTGCGCTCATCGCCGATAAGGGCATCGGCGGCACGAGTGTGGGCGATATCTGTTCCCGCGCAGGCTTCACCCGCGGCGCCTTCTACTCCAATTTCACCGACATGGACCACTTCGTGCAGCGGCTGGCCGAGGAGCAGTGGGACGCCATCACCCACTTCGTGGACAACTCGGTGGCGCAAGAGCTGTCCGACCCACCGCAAGCAGCATCGCCGACCGACGCCGAGCTCGCCGCGGGGCTCACCGAACTCGCCTCCCGCCTACTCGGGGCTATGCCGTTATCGCGGGAGGTTTTCCTGCTGCAAAACGAGTTCGCCGCCTACATTGCCCGCGCCGACGGCGACTCCTCTCCCCTCCGCGACGGCTATGCCGCTTTCAAACAGCACCTGGGCAACGTGCTCGTCGAGGGATTGGCCTCGATCGACCGCGAGTGCCTGCTCACCCCCGAGGACACGACCGAACTCATTCTCTCCACCGCCACACGCTCCATGCGCATGGCCCTGACCGAAGGCCCGGTGCCGCTCGACGCGTCCCAGTCAGACGCGAACCACGCTGACGTGGCCGCCGCGGGCCCGGGTGACGACGCGAGCCGGGCAGACCTCGCACACAAGGAGAGCGACGCAGGCAAGGCGGACACCACGCGCGAAGAGGGCGCTGCGGGCCGGACGGACGCAAGCAGGGCAAGCGCCAACGACCCCGACCTCACCGCCTTCCTCGGCCGTACCCTGCCCACGCTCCTCGCACGTCTGTCGACGCCAATAGCGCCAGCTGACGCCCCCGGCAGGGAAGACACCGACGGCCGCGCGACCGGCGACAAAGGCGGCAGCACCGGCGCCAATAGCGGCAACGACTGAAGCCCTCGGCGCCGACAGCCCCCTCCCGGCGGCGACCCCTCCCACCGACAACACCTGACGAGCACCTGCCGCTTAACCC
>NZ_JAWDJJ010000075.1:0-2849 GCF_032465695.1 Actinomyces sp. MRS3W | reverse complement strand
GCCGGCGCCCACGACCACAAGTACACCCGCGGCGTCGTCGGACTGTGGGCCGGCAGCCAGACCTACCCCGGCGCTGCGGTGCTGACCGCCTCCGCGGCCGTGCGCACGGGCGCCGGCATGGCGCGGCTGGTGGCGCCCGCGCGCGTCGCCGACCTCGTGCTCGCCCGCCGCCCGGAGGTGGTGCCCGCCGACGGGCGCTGCCAGGCACTGGTCATCGGGCCGGGCACCGACCCGGCCGACACCGCTCGCGCCGCCGAGCTCAGCGCCACCCTGGACCGGGCCCGCGGCGACCTGGCCGCCGCCGCCCCGGTCAGCGACCCGACCACGTCGGGTATCCCTGCGGTCATCGACGCCGGGGCGCTGCCGCTGCTGGCCGCCAAGATCACCTCCGGGGGCCGCTTCGCGCCGTGGCACGTCCTCACCCCGCACGCCGGCGAGGCCGCGGCACTGCTGGCCGCCCTGGGGGAGCGGAGCACACGGGAGGACATCGAGGCCGCCCCGGCTGTCGCCGTGCGTCGCCTGGCCGAACTGACCGGCGCGACCGTCCTGCTCAAAACCACCCCCACGCTGATCGCCGCCCCGGGTGAGGTGTTGGTGTCGGTCGACTCCGGCCCGGGCTGGCTGGCCACCGCCGGCAGTGGGGACGTGCTGGCCGGGATCATCGGTGCCCTGCTCGCCGCCGCCCAGGCCGATGCCGAGACCGGCGGTACCGGGTTGGGCGGGGAGGCCGCCGCCCGCTGCGCCGCTCTGGGCGTGCGGCTGCACGCGTTCGCGGCGGCGCACGCGGCCGGCGTGGTGGATACCGCGGCAGCGGCCGGTCAAGCTTCCGGGCATCCGATTGCGGCGCTGGACGTGGCCGAGGCCATCCCGACCACCTGGGAACGGCTCTGGAGCGTCGGCCGGGGACCGGCCACGGGCATCAGCGGAAATAGTGTCTGTGAGTTATCGGCGTGAGCGTGGTGGTTACGACCGGGGCGGGTGTGACCATGGCGGGGTGTGCCGGCCCGGTGACCGGTATGGGCTCATTTGGTGCTGCACTCAACAGGAATGTCACTGTGTCGGGTTCGCGGGCGCTCCCGCCGAGTTGGTACTTGCTGCTGCGCTTGGCGCCATAGTCGACTGTCGATCGGTTTTAGTGTAATTGTGTAGCTTGTTTGCGCGGACACAGGAGGCGAATGCGTAGACGATGGACGCGAGGGCGACGGCAACGCTAAGACGCATGTAGTAAGTATCGGATATTATCGCAGGGTTGCCGAGGCTATCTTCTAGTGCCATAAAACTCGGCCAGTCCGCGAGCAATTCTCTCGTGCTCAGGGTTTCCACCTCGCTAAGTTTTGGTATGCGTACGCCATTCGCCGTCATGTGCTGGACAAGTGTAGATTCGATCAGCAGAGGAGTTATGTTAACCTTCTTCAGTGCCGTAGAAATGATGATGAAGGCCAATGGTGCGGGGGCTGCTTTGTAAAGGGCGTTGCGGGTATCTATGAGTTGCGGGAGGCATAGCGGGAGACCTAATACGAAGCCTGTAGTGGCTCCAATCGCCGCTGTGTTCAACAGTAATGTTGGTGTCACTGAGCGCAGGGTGTTGAGATTGTCCATTACCATGGCGATCAGGGGGATGAACGCTCCGGCGATTGAGCCGACCAGTCCGGAGTAAGCCGTGAACTGTGCTAGCGCTTGAAAATACTTCTGGATTTTGATGCGGATGAGCGTGGAACCTCCGACGCAAAGAGCGGCGGCTATGATAGTGAGCCCCGACGATGCGCTCCAGCAGGATCCAATTAAGACGAAGTTGTGAGAAATGATATGTTGTATGAATATTGCCGAGTCGTCGTAGTCGTCCATGAACACCGCTGATACTGCGATTACGGATGTGATGAGGGCTGCTCCATACAGCAAAAAGAATATGCGAACGAAGCCGCGTCCGTCGAGAAGGCGGGCAATGCGCATGTGTTCGAGTGTTAGTCCCAGGCGCCACCCGCTCGGATCTGGTGCTACGATTCGCGCAAACTTGAGCCACCTCCGCCTGATAGTTCTCCAAGCATTGTCGTTGGGGGACTCTGCCTGTTGTCTAATGAGCCATGATGTCGCTCCTGTCGTTGTCGCGACAATCCAAACAAATATGCTGAGGCGCAGGAATGCGATTGAGTTAGTGCCCGCGGCAGTGACAATGAAAGAGAATCCTGCGCAGGCGACCGCGCCGTACAGGCGCTCACGATGCCGCCACCGTTCTAGCGGTGATCGCAGGGGGCGAGGGCTGGCGACACGATAGAACCCGCGAATCGCGAGGATTAGTATGGCGAGGCCGATTGTGAACGACAGTAGAACAACGACGAGACGTGGCATGGTCGGGCCTTTCTCAGGGAGGTGAGCCGGGGCTGTGTGGTCACCCGGGCGTTGCCAACTTATCCATGGGCTGGGCTCCGACGCGAACACCGGCGGCGAGGTGTCCACGCGGGCAGGAGGTCGGAGACAATATGGTGCTCATCGTCTCAACCGCGGACCGGCTCCAGCCAGCTTCCCACCACCGCATCCGCCCGCCGCAGGGCGCGGAGTGGAACAATCACCACCGTGAACGCGATCGCCCCGCCTCCCGCGACGACCTCCCGCGCCGTGATCGACCTCGACGCCGTCGCGCACAACGCCCACGTGCTCGCCGCGGTGGGCGGCGTCCCCTGGATGGCCGTCGTCAAGGCCGACGCCTACGGCCACGGCCTCATGCCCATCGCCACCACCTGCTTGGAGGCCGGCGCCACCTGGCTCGGCGTGGCCCAACTCGCCGAGGCTCTGCACCTGCGCGCCCTGCTCGACGACGCCGGCATCGCCCGCCCGGCCCGCCACCCGGACTC
>NZ_JAWDJJ010000074.1:0-1189 GCF_032465695.1 Actinomyces sp. MRS3W | reverse complement strand
GGTATTGCCAGCGGAATCGGTGGTTTGGGTCGTGGGCGCGGAATCGGAGGCGCTGCCGCAGGCGGCGAGCGACGCGCCGGCCAGGGCGGTGGTCAGGGCGGTGAGGGCGGTTCTACGGGGTAGGTACATGCGGGTGCTCCTGGTGCATCGTGGCGTTTGCGAGACCGGGGCACACCCACATGGGCGACGCCGGCCCCCCGGGAGTTTCCGCGGTCCGGCGCTGCGAGGCACAGCGTCGGGCCAGGGCTCCACCGCCAGATTACGTCACGGCGCGGGAGAATCCGGTGCCCACACGGGGCGCGATGTCTGAGCAGCGGGAGCAGCAGCGCCCTTAAGCCCCTTGGGAGGGGGTGAGATCGTCGGCGCCCTGGTTGCCGGTGCCCTGGGTGTGAACCGGCTGCCAGCCGCGGCGCGGACGCACCGTGGAGGTGGCGCCCGGGCGGGAGCGGTAGACCACGTACGGGCGGGTCACATACCCCACCGGCGCGGAGACGACATGCACCAGCCGGGTGAAGGGCCAGATCGCGAACAACAGCAGCCCGGCCACAATGTGCAGCTTGAACACCAGGGGCACATCCGCCATGAGTTCCGGGCGGGGGTGCAGGGTGAAGATCGAACGGAGCCAGGGGCTGATGGTCTCCCGGTAGTCGTAGCCGCCGTCGGCGCCGCCCAAAAGCTGGGTGGACAGGGTCGCCCAGGCGCCCAGGCAGATCGGCACCGCCAGCAGCACGTACATGATCTTGTCGTTCGTCGTCGTCGCCAGCCGCACCGACTTGACCACGAGACGCCGGTAGAGCAGACCCACCATGCCGACCAGCGTCATAAGCCCGGCCAACGAGCCGGGGATGACCGCCATGAGGTGGTAGATGTGCTCGGGGATCCCAGCCGCCTCGGTCCATGTCTTGGGGATGATGAGCCCCATGAAGTGGCCCAGCGCAACCAGCAGGATCCCGATATGGAACAGGGGGGAGGCCCAGCGCAGAATCGCCGACTCCCGCCACTGGGAGGACCGACTCGTCCACCCGAACTGGTCGGTGCGGTAGCGCCACACCAGGCCCACCACCAACAGGATGAGGGACACGTAGGGCAAGGCGGTCCACAGAACCGCAGACTCGAAGGTGCTCATGACTGCTCCTGATAGCTGACGGGCGGGGTAGCGGCGGGCGCCGGTTGCCGACCGGAGGAATAC
>NZ_JAWDJJ010000073.1:0-2086 GCF_032465695.1 Actinomyces sp. MRS3W | reverse complement strand
CCGCTACGGGCGGCGCTCGCAGCCGGGCTGGACCTGTCGGTGTCCACCCGCGCGCAGCTCGACGCCATTGCCGCCGCCGCCCGCGCCGAGCGGGCCGCGGCCACCGACTCCGAGGACAACCCCGCCGCCCCAGCACGCATTCACCTCAAGGTCGACACCGGCATGTCCCGGGGCGGCGCCACGCCGGAGGACCTGCCCGCCCTTGCCGCCGCCGCCCGCACCGCCCAGGACGACGGCACGGTCGTCGTCGTCGGCCTGTGGAGCCACCTGTCCCGCGCCGACGAGCCCGCCTCCGGCTCCACCGAGAGGCACCTGTCCCGCTTCCTCGCCGCCGAGCGGGTCGTGGCCGAGGCCGGGCTGACCCCGCGGCTGCGCCACCTGGCGGCGACCGGCGGTCTGTTGTGGCACCCCGATACCCGCCTGGACCTGGTGCGCATCGGCATCGGGCTGTACGGGCTATCTCCGGAGCCGGCCGTGGCCACCTCCGCAGCCCTTGAGCTGCGTCCCGCCATGAGGGTGGAGGCACCGCTGACCCAGGTCAAACAGATCCCCGCAGGGCAGGCCGTTTCCTACGGCGGCACCTGGCGGGCCCCCACCGATCGTTGGCTCGGCCTGGTTCCGCTCGGCTACGGCGACGGCATCCCGCGCGCCGCCTCCAACGGCGGGCCGGTCGCGGTCAACGGTGTGCGCGCGGCGATCGTCGGCCGGGTGTGCATGGACCAGGTTGTCATCGACCTGGGTCCGGCGGCC
This sequence comes from Actinomyces sp. MRS3W, assembly GCF_032465695.1. NCBI lineage: Bacteria > Bacillati > Actinomycetota > Actinomycetes > Actinomycetales > Actinomycetaceae > Actinomyces > Actinomyces sp. MRS3W. Next base: position 1,336 of record NZ_JAWDJJ010000073.1, on the reverse strand, counting down.
ACGCCCGAAGGCGCTCCGCTGGCGCCGCCCGCAGCCGCCGGTGACGTGGCGGTGCTCTGGGGAGCCCCCACCGACGCGGTCACCCCCACCGCCGACGAGTGGGCCGAGGTGTGCTCCACCATCAACTACGAGATCGTTACGCGCCTGGGCGACCGCGTCCCGCGCGTGTTCATCGGGCGTGGAGCGAACACGCTTCCGGGCTCAGACCGTGACGCGCTGGGGCGGGCATGACCGGCACCGACACCTCGCGCCCCGGTGACGGGCCGCTCAACAGCATCAGCGTGGACACCGACGGCGCCGACGCCACCCGGGCTCTGGGTGCCCGCCTGGCCGCCATCCTGCGGGCCGGCGACGTCGTTGTGCTCTCCGGCGGACTGGGCGCCGGCAAGACCACCCTCGCTCAGGGAGTAGGGCGGGCCCTGGGCGTGCGCGGACGCGTGTCCTCTCCGACTTTCGTCATCGCGCGCGTCCACCCGGCACTCAAAGACGGGCCCGACCTCATTCACGTGGACGCCTACCGCATTGCCACCCTGGACGAGCTCGACGCCCTCGACCTGGATTCCTCCCTCGCCGAAGCGGTCATCCTCATGGAGTGGGGCGAGGGCAAGGCCGAGGCACTGTCGGAAGACCGGCTGGAGATCACCGTCGCGCGTCCCCATGGGGGAGTGGCCGACGCCGGCGGTGTGGACACTGCCGGTGGAATAGCGGATGCGGGCGGCGCGGGGAGCGCCGGTGAGCCGCCACGCGTGGGCGGTGGCGCCGGGTCGGAGAGCGATACGGGCGCCAAGCCGGTGATGGACCTGGAACAGGTTGACGACGGCCGCCGCACCATCACCGTGAGCGCCGTCGGGCCCCGCTGGGCAGGTGTCGACCTGACGGCGCTCGCGGGCTGACACCCCACCCCTCGGGATCAATCATCTAAGCTGCGTCCGTGCGCGTTTTGTCCATCGACTCCTCGCTGGGAAGCCAGCTGCTCATCGCCGACGTCCTGCCCGAGGAGCCGGACCCCGCCAATACGGGGCGCATGCGCCTGACCGTCCTCGCCCGCGCGCAGCAGGATAGCCCGCGCCGCCACGCCGAGTCGCTGGGGCCCATGCTCGCCGATGCGCTCGCGGATCCGCGCGTTGCTACCGCCCCGGTTGACGCCGTCGTCGCCGCCACGGGGCCGGCGCCCTTCACCGGGCTGCGCGCCGGGCTCGTCACCGCCCGCACCGTCGGTCGTGCCCGCGCTATCCCCGTATACGGTGTGCCCAGCCTCGACGCCGTCGCCCGCGCCGCACTTGACGAGCTCGCCCAACGGGACCAGGAGGCCGCGCTGGCGGCCACGGTCCTGGTT
>NZ_JAWDJJ010000072.1:0-1253 GCF_032465695.1 Actinomyces sp. MRS3W | reverse complement strand
AGCGTATCCGCGCCGGTATCCGGCGTCAGGGTGCCGGTATCCGCGCCGACGGGTTCGGCGAGTGGTTCCCACGCCTCACCGTCGAGGTCGCGGATGACGCCGAGGGTGAAGCGCAGGCTGGTTCCCGGCGCCACGCCATCGGCGGTGTACTCGAAGGCGGTGCGGGCCGTGCCCCGCACCAGGTTCTCCCCCAGCCGGAGGGTGGTGTCGGGCACGGAGACGGCCGGGCCACGCGCGTCCCAGTTCCAGGCGTGGGTGGGTGCGGTGGGGGCGAGGCTCAGGGCGCCGATGGCGAGCACGACCGCCAGGGCAGTGGTGCCCGTGATCGACGTGGCGCGCACCAATGTGGTCAGGGCGCGTGCGGGGGTGCGCGGGCTCCCGTGTCCGGTGCGGCGCGGCCGACCCCCGGGGGGCATGCCCGCTGGCGCCGAGGTGACCATGAGCGCGAGCACGCCGGCGGCGGCGGTGAGGATGACGGCGTCGTCGGGGGCACGGCCCAGCACCATGCCGGGGGCCAGGAGCGCGGCGGCCGGGGCCAGGCCCGTGAGGCCGATGCGGTCGCCGCCACTGGCGCTCATAAGCGCGCATGCCCAGGCCAGTAGGAGGGTAACCAGGCACAGGGCCAGGCCGAGCACTCCGGCGGTTGTCAGTGGGGCGACGCCGTCACGCAGCACTGCGCCGACGACGCGCAGTTGAGTGATCGGCTCGCTTATCCAGGCCTGTGCCGCACCTGTGCCGCGCCAGCACCACAGCAGTGTCCCGGCGCCGGCGGCCAGTGCGAGGGCGCAGGCCGCCCCGGAGCGGTGGGGCCAGGCGGTCCGCAGCAGACCGGGGATGAGGAGGGTGACGGCGGCGACTGCGAGGCTGCGCAGCGCCCAGGGCTCAGGGACGAACAGCGGCTCCAGTGCGGTGACGGCCAGGTGCCACAGGCCGACGACGATGAGCGCCGCCGCCAGGGGCTGCCAGCGTGCCGGATGGGTGTGCGGGCGGCGCTCCGGGACGGCGATCCGGGCGGCAGTGCTGCGGCTGCCTCGGGCGGGGTCGGCGCCGGGGACGTGTGGGGCTGGCTGCGCGGCGGGATCGTTGGCAGGAGGAGCGGAGAGGTCCGGGTTGGCGACAAGAATCAGCCCGGTCGTATCGGGCTCGGGGTCGGCGTGCGGGCCGGTGATGGTCACATCGGCGCGGGCCGCCTCCGGTGCCGACGCGACGGCCGGGATGGTTGGGGTGACCGGGGTGGCTGGGGTTGCTGCGGT
>NZ_JAWDJJ010000071.1:0-2100 GCF_032465695.1 Actinomyces sp. MRS3W | reverse complement strand
GTCGGAGGAGGCGGGGGTGTCGAAGGATTCCGCGGACTGTGGGGCGGAGAACTCGGGGTTGTGCGGTGCGGCGACGCTATCGGCGTCGCTGGGCGCTGCCGGAGCAGTGCCGGAGATTTCGGCGCTGAACAGGTCGTCGAGGCCGAGTGGGTTGTCGTCAGGGGTGCCGAAGGGCGCAGAGGACCCTGTCGGGTTGGCTGTCATCTGTTTTTCCCGTATCTGGTTCAATGGTGAGAACCGGTCGCGGAGTGTGGGGGAGGCCGGATGGCCGCCGCTCTTGCCGCGCCGCACCCACCACACTCGCCCAGCACCCGGTCGGAAATCGACGGCGGGGACTTATGGGCTTCACGCACTTAACTCACGGGGTCACGCTCGGCGCCGCAGACAAAGGGGCGGCGGAACGAGCCGTGAACGGGGCTGACAGCACGGATCACTCCTGCCGTTAGCTTACGGGCCTGACGCCACGGCGCGAGAGTCATCGCCCGCATCCCGCATCAGGTCACACGTGAATCCGGTCTCGTGATCGAGGGCATTCCCGGGCATGGGTGTGCTATAACGAGATGTTCGAGACAATAGTGAAACGTGCGGGATGTTGCGCTTGCCAGAGGGCGGCGAACTCCGCCGCATTCCTTGCCACGACGGGAAATATCGCCGTTGCGCGAACCCGCAACACGCACCCGGCGGCCCGCTCGCAAGCGGGTGAAACCATGCACGCTCGTAGGATTTCAGTGCCGCACACGCTACTTGGGCGATACCATCGAAGGGTGTCGGGGTTACCCGTATACATGACTTCCGAGCCCTCGGCAGAACCCTGTGATCGAAGTGGCTCGGGAATGCATGCAGGTGGCCCCACTCTCACCGTGACGGTGCCTGTGCCGCTACGGTTCCCCGACAGACCAAGGACGACAGACGAGTTCCGGATCGATGACCCATTTCCCGCGCCACGCCAAGACAGCGCGTAGGGTGCGTAGACCTGCACTGCGCGCCGCACTGGCTTTGCCGACTGTGCTCGGACTAGTGCTGGCCACCTCCGCCGGCGCTGGTGCGCTCGTCGTAGCCGACCACCTCACTCCCACGAGCAGCGAGGCTACTGTGATCGCGAGCGAGCAGCCCGCGGCACAGGACAGCGAAAACGCGGACACTGGCACGACCGCGCCCGCGGCGCCGACTGCCGCCCACAGCCTCGCGGCGGCGATGCCAACGATGGAGCAGACCGCGCCGGCGGCCTCGTCCGCGTCCCCAAGCTCTGCGGTCGGCGAGTCGGTGACGGATGCCGTGACGCCGGCCAGTCAGGAGCCGACCGCCGCACCGGCTGGTGCGGCTGAGCAAACCGACACTCCCACGTCCGCTGCGCCTACCGCGGTGGCAGAGACGTCGTCACCGGCCCTGCCGAGCTCAACGCCGACCGCCGAAACGACCGCGGCGAGTGAGTCAGACCTTCGGTCCGTGACGGTGCGACAGCCGGGTGCCACCTACGTGTCCTCCAGCAGTACCGATCGTCCGCTGCTGATCCTGTCCGGGTGGAAGGACTACCTGGGGCAGCCGCTCGGTGCCGCAGGGGCGGTACGCGTCGGAGTACAGGTGCGAGTGGTGAGCGAGTCCGGGGCGGCGCAGTCGGCTCTCATTTATCCGAGCTTCGCCCAGGGGCGCTCGGAGTACGCCCTGCCGCTGTGGCCGTTCACCCAGGGGATGGATCCGCACGTGGGCACGTACACCCTGGAATGGCGTACCTCGCCTTTCACCGCCTGGGAAGTTATCGACACCCTGACCATGGATGTGCGACTGCCGGAGCCGACCGCCGCGTCCACACTCAGCTACGCCGACGGTACGCTGACCGGCACGGGCTGGGCCTTTGACCGCAGCACCAACATCGGCGGCAGTTTCAAAGTGGCGCTGAACGTCACCGACACGGAGGGCAACACCACGCCGGTTATCGTGCGCGCTCGCTTCTCCGGAACACGTTTCACGGTCACCGACGCCGCTTTGGAAGCTGCCGGTGCGCCCGTGGCCAGCGGCTACACCATCGCTGCGACGTCGAGCAACGACACCGCCTGCAGCGTCTCGGTGCGCATCCCCGGCGCTGAGCCCACGGTTGAGCCA
>NZ_JAWDJJ010000070.1:0-18339 GCF_032465695.1 Actinomyces sp. MRS3W | reverse complement strand
GGTCAGGGGTATGGAGGTGGCGCCCGGGCCCTTGCCGACGACGACGTCGACGCGGAAGTCCTCCATGGCCAGGTAGAGCATCTCCTCGGCCGTACGAGCCAGCCGGTGGATTTCATCGATGAAGAGGACGTCGCCCTCCTCCAGGGAGGACAGGATCGCGGCGAGGTCGCCGGCGTGTTGGATGGCCGGGCCGGAGGTGATGCGTAGGACGCCGTCGACCTCGTTGGCAATAATCATGGCCAGGGTGGTTTTGCCCAGGCCGGGAGGGCCGGACAACAGCACATGGTCGGGCACGTTCCCGCGGGCCAGCGCGGCGCGCAGCACGACCGAGAGCTGGCCGCGCACCACCTGCTGACCGACGAAGTCCTCCAGGCGCTTGGGCCGCAGGGCGGCCTCGGCGGCGCGCTCGGTCTCATCGGCGCCGCCGCCCACAATGCGGCCGGCCGCATCCGGGCTGCTGGGGGCGGGATAATCAGCCACGGATACCTCCTCCTAGCCGGCGTAGTGCGGCGCGCAGCAGTTCGGGAACAGCCAGCGCGGCCCCGTCGGCATGTTCCGCCTCGACGGCGGCGACGGCACTGGTGGCGGTGGCCTCATTCCAGCCCAGCTGGACCAGCGCGGCCACGACGTCGGAGTTGGGCTCCTCCGTGGGCGCGACGACGGGTGCGGGGGCCGCATCGCTGGGAGGGCCGAGTTTGTCACCAATGTCGATGATGACCCGTTGGGCTCCCTTGGGTCCGAGACCGGGGACGCGTTTGAGAGCGGCGACATCCTCATTGGCGACGGCGCGGCGCAGCGCGTCAGGGGTGTGCACGGCCAGTACCGCGAGGGCGAGCTTGGCGCCCACTCCCTTCGCGCCGAGCAGCACCCGGAAGCAGTGGCGTTCGTCGGCGTCGGCAAACCCGAACAGGCTCAGCGAGTCCTCTCTCACGATGAGCTCGGTGTGCACGAAGCCCTCCTCGCCGACGCGCAGTGCGGACAGGGTGGCGGGCGTGGCCTGGAAGGTCATGCCGACGCCGCCGACCTCGATGGTCGCGCTGGCGAGGGAGACCTCGAGGACTTCTCCGCGCAGTGAGGAGATCATGCGGTTCCTTGCGGGTGGCGTGGTGGATGGTGAGCGAGCCCGACGTCGAACACCTGTTCAAACACTGTCTGAGGTTAGCAGGGCTAGGGGTGCCGGACGGCACCCGCCCCTCCGGCGCGCCGGGATCAGCGCGCGTACCGGCGCGGGTCAACAGCACCGGTACGGCGAGCGCGCGCCTGGGCGGCGGCCCACGCCTGCTGGGCGGGGGTGCGGGCGCTGGCGCGGATGGAACCGCCCGCCGAGACCATGTCCGTGCCGCCGTCGATGCCGGTTCCGCCGCCGCGCCAGCCATGACAAATCGCCTGGGCGAGGGCGTCGGCGGCGTCGGCGGGGCGCGGCGGAGCCTCAAGCCCGAGGATGCGCTGCACCATGGCCTGCACCTGAGCCTTGCCGGCCGTGCCGGAGCCAGTGACCGCCGCCTTGGCCTCGCTGGGCGTGTGCTGCGCGACCTCCAGGCCGGCGCGGGCCCCGGCCACCATGACGACGCCGATCACCTGGGCCACGGAGATGACCGAGCGGAGGTTGTCCTGGGCGAAGACCCGCTCCACCGAGAGGCTGGTCGGAGCCAGGCGTGCGATCCAGTCGTCCAGCGCCTCGGCAATGGCCAGCAGGCGCAGCTCGGGGCTCTGCGACGGGGGCGTGCGTACCACCCCGACCTGCACCAGCCTGACGCGCCGGCGGGGGTCGATGTCGACGCACCCCAGGCCGCAGCGGGTCATGCCGGGGTCGATTCCCAGCACCCGCTGCTCGGCGATGTTTGCCTCGGGGCGGGAGGGGCGCTTACTCGTCATCCGCCTCGAGCCCGGCGGCCACCTCGGGGGTGATGTCCACCGAGGTGAACACGTTCTGCACGTCGTCGAGGTCCTCCAGGGCGTCAACGAGCCGCATGACCTTACGGGCGCCGTCCAGATCGACCGCGACCGTGGTGCCGGCCACGAACTGGGACTCGGCCGACTCGTAGTCCATACCGGCCTCGGTGATGGCGGTACGCACCGCGACCAGGTCACCCGGTTCGGAGATGACCTCGAAGGACTCGGCGCCCTCGACGACCTCTTCCGCGCCCGCGTCGAGCACGGCCATGAGGATGGTGTCCTCGTCAATGCCGTCACCCTTGGCGACCTCCACGACGCCCTTGCGGGTGAAGTTGTAGGCCACCGAGCCGGGGTCGGCGAGGCTGCCGCCGGTGCGGGTGAAGGCCGTGCGCACGTCGGAGGCGGCCCGGTTGCGGTTATCGGTGAGGCACTCCACCAGGAAGGCAACACCCTCGGGGCCGTAGCCCTCATACATGATGGTCTGCCAGTCGGCGCCGCCGGCCTCCTCGCCACTGCCGCGCTTGACGGCGCGGGTGATGTTGTCGGCGGGGACGGAGTTCTTCTTGGCCTTCTGGATGGCGTCGAACAGGGTGGGGTTGCCGGCGGGGTCGCCGCCGCCGGTGCGGGTGGCCACCTCGATGTTCTTAATGAGGCGGGCGAAGAGCTTGCCGCGCTTGGCGTCGATGGCGGCCTTCTTGTGCTTGGTGGTGGCCCACTTGGAGTGACCCGACATGTGTTCTCCTTGCAGTCTCGTGGGAGTCGTCTCGCTCGGTCCGGCCGATCAGCGGTAGCCGGAGCGGACTCGCATACGCGCTCATTCTAGTGGATGGATTCGACAGGGGTGTGGGGCCCGTTCTGGCTGGGGTTGGTGTGAAGGCGCCGGATGGTTGTCGACGCCGGGCAGCGCCCGCCGCCATCCGCTCCCCCTCACCGAAACCGGCACAAATAACACGCCGAAACCGGCACTTGTAACGTGCCGAAACCGGCACTAATGACGTGCCGGAACCGAGCAATATGGCGGCGGCCGGTGCGCGTCGACGCTGCGGGTTGGGTTGTGCTGCGCGAGCGGGTGCGTCTCGTAGTGTGGTGGCAATTCCCGCGAGGGTTTCCTCTGGTAGGGGGCATCGTGGGAGCCCAGATTCTCGACCAAGATTCACCAGGAAGGTTCGCCCACGATGCCCGAGAACAAGTCTGCCGTGCCCCGCGCTGATCCAGGAAGTCCTTGCGGACCCCGACCTGGCTCATGACGGGTGTCTTCCGGCGTCTGCTTCAGGCGGGGTTGCAGGACCTTGTGGACGCCGAGGCCACCGCCAAGATCGGTGCCGGCCGCTACGAGCGCACCCAGGCGCGACGCACACGCCGTAACGGCACCCGCCCTAAGAAGCTGGCGACCACCGCCGGGGAGGTCGACCTGGCCATCCCCAAGCTGCGGAAGGGCTCGTTCTTCCCGTCCCTGCTCAATCCCCGCAAGAGGGCGGGGCAAGGCACTGTATGCGGTGATCTGCACCGCCTGGACCTGTCGGAGTATCCACTAGGAAGGTGGACGAGCTCGTTAAGGCCCTGGGCAACGAGTCCGGTATTTCCAAGGCGACGGTGTCCCGGGTCTGCAAGGACATTGATGAGGGCGTGGGCGAGTTCCTGCCCCTGGCCCCCGGGGTCCACACTTGGTTCCCCCACTGCCTGTTCGTCGACGCCACCTACCTGGACGTGCGGGTCAACCATCGGGTGGTCTCCCAAGCACTGGTGGTCGCCACCGGGGTGTCTGCGCAGGGCAGGCGGGAGATCCTGGGGATGGCCCTGGGCGACGCGGAGACGACGGACTTGTTGGGCCACCGTTCCTGCGGTCCCTGCGCCAGCGGGGCCTGAAAGTGCCCACCAGTCCAGGACCCCGAGGGGGTGGTGCTGGTCACCAGTGACGCCCACTCGGGCATCAAGGCCGCGGCCCGAGGCGATCGGGCCCGGGGCGTCCTGGCAGCGGTGCCGGGAACCATTTCGCCCGCAACGCTCGCCTCCAAGCTGGGGTCGGCACACTCCAAGCCCGCAGGCGCCCTGATCCCCGGCGATATTCGCCCAAACCACCCGCGCGGCCGTGGCGGACACCTTCAAGCAGCCCGCCGCCTCCCTGCGCTCCTCGTTCCCCGAAGTTGCTGAAATGCTGGCTGAGGCCGAGCCGGACGCAGGCCGCCTTCGCAGCCTTCCCCCGCGAGCACTGGCAGAAGATCTGGACGGGCAACCCCATCGAGCGGCTCAACCGGGAGATCAAGCGCCGCACGGATGTGGTCCAGGTCTTCCCCGACCGCGACAGCGTCACCCGCCTGGTCGGCGCCGTCCTCCAAGAACAGCACGAGGAATGGCAGTACGGGGAGCGCCGCTACCTGTCCGAGACCTCACTACGCAAGCTCACCCACATCCTCCACGAGCAAGCCGAAACCGCCCACCCCGTCATGGCCATCACCGCCTAGAACATTTACACCACACCAAGAGACTTGACCGCGCGAGCCCGCCCGGTCGGGGTGCCGACGACCAAGGCGTTGGTGGCTGGGCTGCCCGTCCTGGGATCTGGCACGACCCTATGCGTCTAGCTCCTCACCCAGCCCGATCGAATACGACCCTTTGGGTCTAAAACTCCCGCACGGAACCGAGGCCTCCGGTCACAAGGGTCGTATTCGAGTTCCACCTGCCGGAACACACCCGGGAAGCGCTCCCGCGGCAGGCCCCTGGAGCGACTGCCACACCGCATTGAGAACGTCGGCGACGCCGTACGCCGTCAACGCCCCGGACCCCGGGGGCGTCGAGCCACAGCAGCACCCGCCTCGTCATATCGACCGGTTTCGATACGTCACTTGTGCCGGTTTCGGCACGTTACAAGTGCCGGTTTCGGTGACACTATGCGATGCCCTCGTCAATGCGCCGCACGGCACCGTCCCAGCCGTCCATGAGCTCGTGGGCCAGACGCGGCAGGATCCGGGGATATATGGTCAGGCCCTGCGTGACCGCGGCGTCGAGTTCGTTCAGCTCCCACCAGCGCAGGGAGTCGAGTACCTCCTGCTCGGCTGCGGTCCACCCGGAACGGTCGATTGCCACATCAGCGGAGCCCAAGTGGGCGAGGTAGAACAGCTCGTCCTGGCGACACGTGACCCGGTTGAACACGAATAGCGCACGTCGCTCCACCACCGGTCCGGTCAGGGCCGCGGCGGACAGGCCGATGCCGGTTTCCTCGGCCAGTTCGCGCCGCGCCCCGTGCACCGGGGTTTCGCCCGGCAGCAGCCCGCCGCCGGGGGTGAAGGCCCACACGTGGGAGGCATCGCCGAAGTCGTGTCCGATGACGAGCAGGATGGCGGGGCGTGGCTCCCGCCGCAGCGCGATGACGCGGGCCGCTCTGCGGAAGGGCAGCCCTTCGGCGTTGAGGCGCCATTCGGCCGGGTCGAGCAGTTCGTTCCAGTTCTCCGGCACCCGCTCGGGGTCACGGCCATCCTCGGCCAGCCGCGCTCCCGGTCGCCGGGGCATATGACGGTCACCTGCTGAAGGCATGACGACTCCCGGACAGGGTCTGGAGCAGCGACGCTTCATGAGCGGCGAAGTCGGCGTCGGCGTGACCGTCGATGGCCTGCTGGCGCAGTTGAGCCAGCGCCGATGCCGCCTCCAGGAAATCCCCCATGGCGCGGGCTGCGACCGGCCCGCGGCTCTTGGCCCACCGCCGTGCGGCAGACCGGCCCGCACCGGTGGTGATCATGGTCACCTCTGCGGGTGAGAACCAGCCAGCACGCTGGTAGTCGGCGAGCCGCTGACGCATGGTCATGCGTTCGCTCCAGCGCAGCCAGATCACCAGACCGATGGCGGCGATGAAAAAGGGGATGGCGACGAAGAAGTACAGGGACGGGTCGTTGGCCAGCATGCCGTTCCAGAAGGCGTGCAGGACGATCGCACAGCTGAGTCCGAGCGGGGTCATCCACATCCAGGCCAGGGACGAACGCATGCGTGCACTCGCGCCAATCGCCAGGCCGGTGCAGGCGGTGAAGGTGACATGGGCGAACGGAGAGGCGATGCCGCGCATGAGGAAGGTGACCAGCAGCGCATCGGAGTACTGGACGAAGTACAGGATGTTCTCGGCGAAGGCGAATCCCGCCGCAACCACGGAGGCGTACACAATGCCATCGACGGCACCGTTGAAGGTGCGCCGCCAGATGAGGAAAATAACGAGGACGCCCAGACCCTTGGTGCTCTCCTCAATGACCGGCGCGGTCACCACCGCCGAGACCAGCTCACCGCCGGTGACCGAACCGGTAGCGGAGGAGACCAGCAGGGAGGCGGAGGTGTTGACCACCAGCGAGATGACGGTGGCCACGCCGGCACCCCAGAGGAAGGCGGCGATGAGAATACCGGGGGGCTCGGGCTCCCAGCGGTCGATCCAACGCACGGTGACGAGGACGATTGACAGGGGCACCAGCGCCAGCAGGATGGGGACCAGCAGTTCGGAGGCCGCCCCCGCGGTCGAGGAGTAGATGATCCACAACATGAGGACCAGTCCTGCCGCCCCCACCACGGCCAGCACGGTGCTGGCCACGGCGCCGCGACGCCGGTGCACCATGGCTTGGGGGGTCCATGACACGTGCGGTGAAGGCGTTGGCTGCACCTGAGGGTACTGAGGGTATCCGGAACGTTGATAACCCGGGCGCGGCGTCCACCCGCTCCGGGGGCCGTACGGGTCGCTCATGTTCCGGCCTCCATCGTTCCGCTCTCAGCCGGCCCACCATCCGACGGTACGGTGATGTCGTCGTCAATGTCGAAGGTCTGTGGCAGGGGTGCGTGCCCCGCCAGGTGCAGCAGACGTACATCCAGGCGGCTGCGCAGGCGCTGAGCCTCGGCCACATGCGTGTTGTGGAAGCGGCGGGCCAGCACCAGTCGGTAGGAGGACTTGTCGAGGCGTTCCAGCATGTCATGACCCACCGGATCGGCGGCGATGGACTCCCGCGCCTGGGCGCTGACAATGGTGCGGATGACCCGGGATAAGTCGGATTCGATGCGGGACCGGCTGCGGGCCTCGTCCTCGACGGGCGCGTCCCGGCGCAGCGCGTCGGTGTCCAGGCCGTCTTCGACGAGTGGGCCGTCGGCGTCCAGCGCATCGTAGGCGGCGCGCGAGAGTATGAGCGCAGAGGCGGGGTCGAGCACTCCGGCAGCCGCCAGGTCTGCGGCCGCCTGTGCCCGGTGGACGAGCTGAGCCTCAAGCGTAGCGCGTGCACCCAGCACCTGCCGGTGCAGCCGGTCCACCCGCAGCGCCTTGGCGTATAGGGACCAAGCGACGGCGAGGATGACGAGAGCGATGGCAAGAATGACGACGGCCGGGACCAGCCAGTCGAGTGGACCGTGCGGATGCGGGGGCGGGGGAAGCACAGGCATATGCGGCGGTCCTCTCCCTCAGTAGTCTTCCAGCGCATCGCGCAGCCGACCCATGACGGTACGTGTGCCGGGGGCGGGGCGCAAGCGGGTGTGGGCGGTAGACAGGGCCATGTCGTACACGTCCAGGACCGCGTCGGTGACGGCGGACCAGTCGTAGCGGCCCACCGCCGTCGCCGCGTTGGCACGCCGGGCGTCGGCGGCAGCCGTATCGGTGAGCGTGTCGATGACGGCACGGGCGAGGTCGGCGCCGTCGCCGGTGCGGAACAGGGCGCCGTAGGCGCCGCCGTCGAGCACGTCGGAGAAGGCGGTCAGGTCGGAGGCGATCACATGCGTCCCGGCGGCCATCGCCTCCACCAGCACGATGCCAAAGGACTCCCCACCGGTCTGGGGCGCCACGTAACACGAGCAAGAGGCGAGCATGGCGGCCTTGTCCGCGTCGGAGATGCCGCCGAGGAAAACGACCCGGTCGCCGTAGGGCGCCAATGCCGCGCGCTGTTCCTCGGCCTCGCCGCGTCCGGCGATGAGGAAGCGAGCGGAGGGGATCGTCTCCAGCACCGTCGGGATGGCCCGGGCCAGAACCTGCAGCCCCTTGCGGGGTTCGTCCAGGCGGCCGAGGAAGGAGATGGTGGGCGCCTCGGGCGTCCCAACGTAGCGGGCATCATCCTTGGGGGCGGAGGCGAAGGGAGCCACGTATACGCCATTGGGGATGACCACGGCGTCGCCGCCGTGATACTGGATGAGGGTGCGGCGCGCCTCTTCGGAGACGGCGATGCGGGCGGTGAGCTTTTCCAGGAGGGGCACGGCCACCGGGGAGAGCAGCTCTCGCGCCAAGGAGCGGTCCATGGCGGCGTGGAAGGTGCCGACGACGGGCCCTTGGGTGGCCTGAAGCGTGAGCATGCCGACGCTGGGAGTGATGGGTTCGTGGATGTGCAGCAGGTCGAAGTTGCCGGCCTCCAGCCACTTGCGTGCACGGCGCGCGACTGCGGTGCCGAAGTTGAGGCGCGCGACCGACCCGTTGTAGGGGATGGCGATGGCGTCACCGGCGCTGGTGACCCAATCCGGTAGCTCGGTGTGCGCGGAGGCGGGAGCCAGTACCTCAGCCTCATGCCCGCGGCTGCGCAGCTCACGGGCCAGGTCCATGACATGCACCTGGACACCGCCGTGAGCGTCGAGCGAATAGGGACACACCAAGCCGATTCTCATGGCTGCGGCTCCTGCTCGCTGTCCCCCGTCGTCAGCGGTGCGGCCGCCTCGGCGGCGTGTCGCCGGGCCAGGCGCTCGGGGTCAAGGTCAGCTTCGAAGACCGCCTGAAGCATGTGCCAGTCGGAGGCGTGCTCGCGCAGGTATGGGGAGACCGCGGCGGTCCAGGCTCGGGTCCAGGCGGTGATCTTCTCCCGTCCGCTCAGGCCCGCGGGCGCATCCACCGGCTGGATGGTGAGCACGATGCCCCAGGGGGATCCGGCCCGGCGACGACGTTCGCCATTCAGGCGCTCGTAGTGCAATGAAGCGACGTACAGGGGCAGGTCCAGACGTTCCGCCAGCGCCGCCGGACCGGCGGCAGCACGCGCCGGGTACCCGCACAGCTCGGTTCGGATGCCGGAGCTGGACAGGTCGCGGTCGGCGAGCAGGGCCACCACGTAATGGCCCTGCGTGGTGGCGTCGACGAGCCGGTCGAAGACCTTCTCGCCGCGGCCCTGCCCGATGACGCGCATGCCGAGGCCCTCGCGGAAGGTGACGAACTGCTCGAACAGGTCGGCGGGTTCGAGCCGTTCGGCGACGGTGAGTACCTGGGCCAGTTCCTGGCTGGCCCACGCGCCGGCGAGGTCCCAGTTGCCCATATGGGGCAGGGCGATGACGATGGAGCCGCGGTCGAGGTCCGTGTGGGCGCGCGGGTCGATGTCGGGACGCACACGTGCCCGGATCTGTTCCAGGCTCATTCCCGGCAGGGCGAAGGCCTCGTAGAAGTAGCGCATGTAGGAGCGCATGCCGGCACGGGAGGCGCGCCGAATCTCACGGGCGGTGGTCTCGGCGGGCAGAACCCGTGCCAGATTCTTCTCCAGCTGCCCCACCCCCTTGTCTCCCCCGCGCAAGCGGTGCAGGGCCCAGGCGGCGTCGGCCCCCAGTGCGGACAGCCCGTATCCGAGGCGACTGGGCAGCCGGTGCACGTGCTTCCAGGCGAAGCGGTACAGGTCCTGGGTTCCGATGCTCATCGACGTCCCTCCGGCTGGGCGGGGCGGGACAGCTGGGCGCGTACCGTCGCGACCCGCTGGATGACGGTGACCAGCGAGCCGACGGCGACGAGCGCGAGCGCCAGGGTCAGCACCCAGACCGGCGCGCCCAGGCCGACGGCGAGAACCCCGACTGCCGCGACCACGAGTCGGTCGGTGCGCTCAGCGATCCCGACTGCGGCGGTGGCACCGACGGACTCGGCACGCGCCCTGGCGTAGGGGACCGTAGCGGCCAGGACGACGGCGGCCACCGCGATCGCGATGGTCCAGGTCCTCAAGGGGCCAGGGGCCAGATGGAGGGCCGCCCATACGGCGAGGGAGCCGAAGATGGCGCCGTCGGCCAGACGGTCCATGGTGGAGTCCAGGAAGGCGCCGAAGGCGGAGCTCGTGCCGGTCAGGCGGGCGAGGATGCCGTCGAAGGAGTCGCCCACGAGCACAAGCGCCAGCAGAATCGGGCCCAGAATGAAGCGGCCTTGCGGAAGGGTGAGCACGGCGACGGTGATCGTGAGCACGGTTCCGGCGACGGTGAGCATATTGGGGGTGATGCCGACCCGCGCCATGAGCCGGGCCGGTCGGGTGAACAAGGCCTTGGTCAAGCCCCGTCCGTGTTGTCCAAGCATGCGGTGGTCCTCAGCTTTATCGGCAGTATCTGCGGTGTCAGCGGGTCAGTCAGCCTCGAGCGCGATCGGCGCGTCCAGCCAGGCGGCAGCGAGCAGGTCGCGCTGCTGGCCGAGCAGCTGGGGAACGGGCTTCGTCTTGCCGATAATCGGCATGAAGTTGGCGTCCCCCCGCCACCGCGGCACCACATGCTGGTGCAGGTGGGCGGCAATGCCCGCACCGGCCACCTCCCCCTGGTTCATTCCCAGGTTGAAGCCGTGCGGGTGCGATACGGCGCGCACCACCTCCATGGAGCGGGCGGTGAGCCGGCCGATTTCGGCACGTTCCGCGGCGGTGGCCTCGGTCCAGTCCGAGATGTGTCGGTAGGGGCACACGAGCAGGTGACCGGTGTTGTAGGGGTAGAGGTTCATGAGCACGTAGGCGTTCTCGCCACGGTGGACGATGAGCGCTTCGGTGTCGCTGCGCTCCGGGGCGGAGCAGAACGGGCACTGGGACGCCGAGGCATCGGTGGGCTTGTCCTGACCGTTGATGTAGACCATGCGGTGCGGGGTCCAGAGCCGACCGAAGGGGTCGGGCGCATCGGCGTGCTGGAAGGGCGCCTGGATGCGCACGCCGTCGACGACGGTGCCCTCCACGTCCCCGAGCGGATCGGGTAGCGCCGAATCAGTCATGGGTGAGCTTCTCCCCCGCCGGGTCGTTGACGCGCCGGGCGATAACGTCGGTGATGTGGGCGACCGCTTCGGCCACGGGCACGCCGTTGGTCTGGGCGCCGTCACGGAAGCGGAAGGAAACCGCCCCGGCGTCGGCGTCGTCCCCGCCGGCGATGAGGGTGAAGGGGATCTTGTCCTTAGCGGCGTTGCGGATCTTCTTGCCGAAGCGGTCGTCGGAGTGGTCCACCTCGACCCGCACGCCGCGCGCGCGCAGCTGGGCGGCGACGGTGTCGACGTAGCCGTCGAAGGCCTCGGCCACGGGGATGAGCCGGGCCTGTACCGGGGCGAGCCAAGCGGGGAAGGCGCCGGCGTAGTGCTCGGTGAGCACGCCGATGAAGCGTTCCACGCTGCCGAGCTTGGCCGAGTGGATCATGACCGGCCGCTGGCGGCTGCCGTCGGCGGCGGTGTACTCCAGCTCGAAGCGCTCGGGCTGGTTGAAGTCATACTGCACGGTGGACATCTGCCAGGTGCGGCCGATGGCGTCCTTGACCTGCACGGAGACCTTGGGGCCGTAGAAGGCGGCGCCGCCCGGATCGGGCACCAGCTCCAGGCCGGTCGCGGCGCAGGCCTCTTCCAGTACCCGGGTGGCCGCGGCCCAGTCGGCGTCCGAGCCGATGAACTTGTCCCGCTTGGCGCCGTCCTCATCACGGGTGGACAGCTCCAGGTAGAAGTCCGTGAGCCCGAAGTCGCGCAGAATATCCAGGAAAAAGTTGAGCAGCATGGTGATCTCCGCGCCAGCCTGCTCGGGGGTGCAGTAGGTGTGGGAGTCGTCCTGGGTGAAGCCTCGCATGCGGGTGAGCCCGTGCACCACGCCGCTCTTCTCGTAGCGATAGTCGCGACCCATCTCGAACAGCCGCAGCGGCAGCTCCCGGTAGGAGCGTCCGCGGGAGCGGAAGATCAAGTTGTGCATGGGGCAGTTCATGGCCTTGAGGTAGTACTCCTGACCAGCCTTGGTGACCTGGCCGTCGGCGTCGCGCTCCTCATCAACGTTCATAGGCGGGAACATGGTGTCCGCGTAGTAGGGCAGGTGTCCGGAGGTGTGGAACAAGCCGCCCTTGGAGATCTCCGGAGTGTGGACGAAGTCGAATCCCGCTTCCAGGTGCCGCTGGGTCACGTAGGACTCGATGATGTGCCGCAGCATGCCGCCCTTGGGGTGGAAGACCACCAGGCCCGGCCCGATCTCCTCGGGAAAGGAGAACAGGTCGAGTTCGGTGCCGAGCCGGCGGTGGTCCCGGCGCTCGGCCTCCTTGATGCGCTCCTGGTAGGCGACCAGGTCTTCCTTGGAGGCCCAGGCGGTGCCGTAGATGCGCTGCAACTGATCGTTGGCCTGATCGCCCTTCCAGTAGGCGGCCGACGACTTGGTTAAGGTGAAGCCGTTGCCGATGAGCCGGGTGGAAGGCAGGTGCGGGCCGCGGCACAGGTCGCTCCAGGCGACGGTGCCGTCGCGGCGGACGTTGTCATACATGGTTAGCCCGCCCTCCCCGACCTCGACGGCGGCGGACTCGGCGCCGGCGCCCTTGGTGGTGACCAGCTCGAGCTTGTAGGGCTGATCGGCCAGCTCGGCGCGCGCCTCGGCCTCGGTGATGTCCCGACGGCGGAAGGTCTGGTTCTCCTTGACGATGCGCTTCATGCGCTTGACGATCTCGCGCATGAGCTCGGGAGTGACCGGGTCAATGGCGCCGAAGTCGTAGTAGAAGCCATCGGTGATGAAGGGGCCGATGCCGAGGTTGACCTCGGGGAAGAGCTCCTGGACGGCTTGCGCCATGACGTGGGTGGCCGAATGCCGCAGGATGTTGAGCCCGTCCTCGCTGTCCAGCGTGATCGGCTCCACCTGCGCTCCGGCCGGCAGTTGGCGTTCCAAGTCCCACGGCTCGCCGTTCACGCGCATGGCGACGACGCGGTCGGACTTGATCTGGTCGGCGAACAGCGCCGTACCCGTCGTGCCCGCCTCGAGGCTGCGTGGTGCGCCGTTGAGGATGATGTCGATACTGGACTGGGTGGACACGGGGCTCTCCTGCGAATCGGTGACGGCCCGCGCGGTAGTAGTGCGCGCGCCTGGCACGGAATCATAACCAGTACCTGGGCGGCAACGGCTCCGGGGCTACATGCCGAGCCGGTCACGCACCAGGTGCCGGGCCCGGCGCGCCTGCACCAGCGTGCGGTAGACGAGCGGGTGCACGGGGATATCCCAGGCGCCGTCAACCTCGGTGGGGTGACTGGCGAAGCGCCGCTTGTACCGGCCCACGGTGTACAGCTCGGGCACGCGGGAGGACTCCGCCCCCATGAGGTCCAAGCCGGTCATTCCCTCGGCGGCGAGCTGGCATGCCACGAACCAGTCGAGCGCCTCGGCCCCGCGGAAAGTGCGGGACTCGTTGGAGGAGGCGCCGTAGTAGGCCGTCGCCTGTTTGCCGGAGACGGTGACGATGTCCCAGCAGTGGGGCACCCCGTCGCGTCGCAGCACGAACACGCGCGCGTGACTCGGGCCCAGCGACGTGAGCATGTCCCAGTAGGTCTGGGAAGGGTGGGGGCGGAAGCCGTCGCGCTTGGCGGTGGCGACGAGGACCGCGTAGAGATCCTCGAACTGTGCCCGGTCCAGCCCGGTTTCCTCGGCGAGTTGGCAGCCGGCTTCGCGGGCCACGCGTTCCGCTCGGCGCACGCCCCGCCGCCCGTCCTTGGGCATGGCTGCGCGGATTGCCTCGGGGTCGCCGGGGCGCAGATCAATGACGAAGGTGCGATCGTAGGTGATCGACGACATGAGCTCACGGGTATCCGGCGCCCGAAAGCGGGCGTGCAGCCTGAGGAAGACCACCCGATTGTCGCGGCGCCTGACTTCGCGCACCAGCAGGCGGCGCAGTTCGCGTTCGCGCTGTGGGGTCTGTTCTTTCAACCACACCGGTCCGTGCTTGGCCCACAGGAAGGTGAACCCGGCCACCTGGTAGCGGTACAGGGCGATAACGGCTACAGGTTTGCCATCAACGATGTAGGCGTACCGGCCGAACAGCGTCCGTCCCTGTGTGCGTTCGAAGGCCTCCCAGGGCTCGAGCTGTTCCAGCGGAGCCGGAGTGTTTCCGATAGCGAGGCGCATCTCGCGGGCCGTAAGCGAACGTAGCGCCGCCTGGGCGGTGTCGCTGCTGACCCCTGACCGCGGGTAGGTTGTCACAGCATAACCATAGGTGGCGCTCAGGGACTCCGCCTCATCCTGCAGCAGGATAATTGCTGCTCCCGGTTCCTCCTCGCGGCGGGGTCCGAGGGGCGCAGCTCACTGACGCGTGCGGGCGGCCCGACGCAGCAGCGGCTTGGGGTGGTAGCGGTGGAACTTGCGGTCGTGGTTGAGCTTCTGCGCCAGCACGATGAGGCGGCGGCGCACGGAGTGCTCGGCGGGATCCAGGAGCGGGTCAACCGCGGTCACGGACAGCCGCAGCACCCGTCGGCGCAGCTGCGGATCGTCCAACTGGTGGAGGACCAGGTGGCGCGGCAGCAGGCTGTAGAGCACCTCCCGGCGCGCCTCGCGCCGCGGCCCGGGCCTGCCGTCCACGAGGTCGGAGATCATGGGGACCAGCGGGTTGACTCCGGCGGCGCTCATGTAGAAGGAGTTCCGGCCAATGCGAGGGTTGACCTCGAAGAAGACGGCCTGCCCATCACGCGGATCGATTTTGACGTCGAAGTTGGCGAAGCCCCGATATCCCACCGAGGCTAGGAGTCGTTCGGCGGCCGCCCACAGCTCCGGGTAGGGCTCGGTGATCATGGCCACCGGGTTGCCGATGAGTGTGGGGGTGTGATCCTCGAGCAGAACCCGGGCCGAGCCGATCACCGTGATCTCCCCGGTGGAGGCAACGTAGGCGGTCACCGACCGCATGGCGTCGTCGTCTCCCGGGATGCGCTCCTGGATGAGGAAGGTTGAGTCGAAGCCGGCCCGCCGTAGGTCCTCCCACAGGGCGCTGAGCTGCTGGGGCGTGTCCAGGAAGTAGATCTTGCGCTTGCCCGGGAAGCTGAGCGAGTCCCAATCCGAGCCGATCGCCGCCTTGCCGACGAGCGGGAAGGGGATGTCGACCACCGGGTCACCGGCAGCCAGATCGGCCCCGCTGATGACCATCTGGCGGGGCGTGCGTAAACCCAGCGCAGCGCAGGCCTCGGCGAAGGCCACCTTGTTGCTGAGGTGATCCATGGCCTCCACCGATGGGAAGGGCACCACGTATTCCGGTTCGAGCTCATCGCGGCGGGTTGCCAGCGTGCGGGCCACCGAGTCCCGGTTGGCCATGACGATGGCGCTGCGCTCGTTGCGCCCGTGTACCAGCTCGCGCAACGTAGCCACGAGCGCGTCCTCGTCCTCCGCGCTGCGCGGCACGACGTCGATATAGGCCGACAGGACGATGGCCTCGATGGGACTGGCCGAGAGTAGCTTCACCCGCTGCCCGGTGGCGTCATGGAGCTGGCGGGCTAGCGCGTAGGCGCCGATGTCTCCACCGATGACGACCGGGAGCAGGTCGGGCCGCGCGGGCACATGACGCTGCGAGCGGGGCAAAGGGACCTCCTGCTGGGGTGCTGGTGGGCGATACTGGGATCGAACCAGTGACCTCTTCCGTGTCAGGGAAGCGCGCTCCCGCTGCGCCAATCGCCCGAGCGGATGACGGGACTCGAACCCGCGACCCTCACCTTGGCAAGGTGATGCTCTACCAACTGAGCCACATCCGCGTGTTGCCCTCCATCGGAGGCACGCGAGAAACCTAGCAGAGTGCGCGAGAGGCTGACAAATCCTCCCACCACCGTGCCGTCATGACCTCGATCACTCCCGCTTCGCCGCCGCACGGTGAGGCGCCTGCCGAGGAGCCGGTGGCGGCGGGCCGCGCCGCTGGAGCCGGTTTGCCGTGCTGAGGTGGCAATCCGTGGCACAGTTACCTCATGCACAGTCCCGCCACTACTTCCGGAGAACCGGCGCAACCAGATCAGATAGGGCAGCTTGAAGCGCAGCCCGAAGAACAGCCCGAGCGCGCGATCTGGCCGGGGCGGCCCTACCCGCTGGGCGCCAACTACGACGGGTCCGGCACCAACTTCGCCCTCTACTCCTCGGTGGCACAGGCCGTGGATCTGTGCCTGTTCGACGCCGACGGCGAGGAGACCCGCATACCGTTGACGGAGGAGGACGCGGATGTGTGGCACGCATACCTGCCCTCCGTCCAGCCCGGTCAGCACTACGGCTACCGGGTCCACGGCCCCTACGATCCTGCCGCCGGCCACCGCTGCGATCCCTCCAAGCTGCTTCTGGATCCCTACGCGAAGGCGATCTCCGGCGAGGTGACGGGCTCGCAGCGGCTGTACTCCTACAACTTCTCCGACCCCTCGATCCGCAACGAGGAGGACTCCGCCCCCGACACCATGCGCTCGGTGGTGGTCTCCCCCTTCTTCGACTGGGGCCGGGACCGGCCGCCCGGCCACGAGTACCACAACACCATCATCTACGAGGCGCATGTCAAGGGCATGACCGAGCTCAACCAGCGTATCCCGGAGCACCTGCGCGGCACCTACGCCGGCCTGGCCGAGCCCGCCGTCATTGAGCACCTCAAAGACCTGGGGATCACCGCGATCGAGCTCATGCCAGTGCACCAGTTCGTCAATGACTCCCACCTGCAGGAGAAGGGGCTGTCGAACTACTGGGGCTACAACACCATCGGCTACTTCGCCCCGCACAATGCCTACGCCGCCCACGGCTCCGATGGGCAGCAGGTGCAGGAGTTCAAGGCTATGGTCAAGGCCTTTCATGAGGCCGACATTGAGGTCCTCCTCGACGTCGTCTACAACCACACCGCCGAGGGCAATCACCTGGGCCCCACGCTGTCCTTCCGCGGCATTGACAACGCCGCCTACTACCGGCTCGTCGACGGCGATCAGGCGCACTACTTCGACACCACCGGGACCGGCAACTCCCTGCTCATGCGCTCCCCCGCGGTGCTGCAGTTGATTATGGACTCGCTGCGCTACTGGGCGGTGGAGATGCATGTGGACGGATTCCGCTTCGACCTGGCCTCCACGCTGGCACGCCAGTTCCACGAGGTCGACAAGCTCAGCGCGTTCTTCGACATCATCCACCAGGACCCGATCCTGTCCCGGCTCAAGCTCATCGCCGAACCCTGGGATGTGGGCGAGGGCGGCTACAACGTCGGCGAGTTCCCGGCGCTGTGGAGCGAGTGGAACGGCAAGTACCGGGATACGGTGCGCGACTTCTGGCGGGGCGAGCCCTCCACGTTGGGCGAGTTCGCCGCCCGCATCACCGGTTCCTCAGACCTCTACCAGCGCGCCGGCCGCACGCCTGTATCGAGCATCAACTTCGTCACCGCCCACGACGGCTTCACCCTCCACGACCTGGTTTCCTACAACGACAAGCACAACGAGGCCAACGGGGAGAACAACGCCGACGGAGCCTCCGACAACCGTTCGTGGAACTGCGGCGCCGAGGGCCCCACGGACGACCCCGACGTGCTGGCGCTGCGCGGCCGGCAGGTGCGCAACTTCATCGCCACCATGATGTTCAGCCAGGGCGTGCCCATGCTGTGCCACGGCGATGAGATGGGCCGCACCCAGAGAGGTAATAACAACGGCTACTGCCAGGACAACGAGACCACCTGGGTCAACTGGGACCTGACCGATGAGCAAGAGGACCTGCTGGAATTCACCCGCAACATGATCCGCCTGCGCCGGGAGCATCCGGTGCTGCGCCGACGCCGTTTCTTCACCGGTGCGGCCGGGCACGGCGGCGAGTCCGAGCTTGGCGAGATCGAGTGGCTCAGCCCCTCCGGCGCCCGCATGACCGACGAGGACTGGGACACCTGGTACGCCCGCGCCATGGCCGTCTTCCTCAACGGCGACGCCATTCACGAACCCGACGAACGCGGGCAGCGCATTACCGACGACTCCTTCCTGGCGCTGTTCAACGCCAGCGGTGAGGACATTGTCTTCACCCTGCCCGGACCGGGCCACAGCCCCCGCTGGCGCACCGTGCTGGATACCGCCCCGACCGCCGCGCCGCGGCCCGAGGAGGTGGCGACCGGCTCCGGTGAAGAGAGCGAGGCCGGGCAGCAGGTGACCGTCGAGGCGCACTCCATGCTCTTCCTCATCTCCATTCCCGACGCCGACACGACCCAGACGGGTGGGCACGCATGACCGCCACCAACCGCCACCTGCCGGCCCCCGGCCGACGCACCCCGGTGACCACCTACCGGCTGCAGCTGGGCGAGTCACTCACCTTCGACGATGTGCGCGCGCTGCTGCCCTACCTGGGCGAGTTGGGGGTCACCGACCTGTACCTCTCCCCCGTACTGGCCGCGAGCCCGGGTTCGACGCATGGCTACGACGTCGTTGACCACACCCATATTTCCGAAGCCATGGGCGGCCGGCAGGGCCTGGAGCGGCTGGCGCGCGACGCCCACGCGGCCGGCATGGGGGTGGTCGTGGATATTGTTCCCAACCACATGGCGGTGCCCACCCCCGTGTGGCAC
>NZ_JAWDJJ010000069.1:0-5561 GCF_032465695.1 Actinomyces sp. MRS3W | reverse complement strand
GCGGGCGGGAGCAGGATCCCGGTGTCGCCGTCGCGCACGACCTCCGGCAGTCCGGACACGGCGGTGGCCACGACGGGAGTGCCGCAGGCCATGGCCTCCAGGACCACGGTGGGCAGGCCGTCGATATTGCCGTCGGCGGTGGGGATGCAGGGGGCGGCGAAGACGTGCGCCCGGCCCAGCAGGGCGCGTACCTCCTCCTGGGTGAGCGGCCCCAACAGGTGCACGCGGTCGCCCAGCCCCAGGGAGAGGATCTGTGCCGCGAGCCGGTCGTGCTCCTCACCTTCGCCGGCGATGTCCGCTCTGACGGGCACGCCCGCCCGGGTGAGGATGTCGACGGCGTCGATGAGGTCGGCGAAACCCTTCTTGGGCACGAGGCGGCCCACTGCGGCGATGCGCAGGGGCCCGTCGGCGGGTGCGGGTGGACGGAAGGGGAAGCGGTCCAGTTCGAGCGCGTTGTAGCGCAGCTCGATCCGGGCGCCGGTGCCTGCCAGCAGGGAGTGCAGGTTGCGCTCGTTGTAGCGGCTGATGGCCACCACCCGGTCGGCGTCGGCGCAGATGCGGCGCAGCCACAGCTGGTTGACGGACTCGTGGTAGATGTCCTTGGCGTGGGTGGTCACCGTGTAGGGGATGCCGCTGAGGCGGGAGGCGATCCAGGCGGTGCGGCCCGCCAGCGAGGCGAAGTGCGCATGCAGGTGGGTGATGCCGGCGTCGCGGGCGGCGCGGGCCAGGGCGGCACCCTGGGCGACCTCGTCTCCGGGCAGATCCGCCACCGCGGGCAGAATCTCCGCCAGGCGGGTGCGCATGTCGGGTTCGTTGACCGAGGTGGCCAGCAGCTCCCACATGTCGATGGCGCGGCGTGGGCGCGGCACCCAGTTCACCTGCGCCCGAATGCGGGCGATTTCGGGGTGAAAGCGGGAGTCGGTGGTGGGGCGCAGCGCGTAGATGGTCAGGTCATCCCCGAGGGCCTCGCGGGCCAGCATCTCGGTGACGACGAAGGTCTCCGAGAAGCGGGGATAGACCTTGAGGACGTATCCGATTCGAGTCATGATGCCTTCTCCTCAAGCGATTCAAGAGCGGTGGAACGGGAGCGGAACAGGGCGGCGGCCCGGTGGGCGACCGCGTGCAGCCCATCGCCGTCGATACGGTCGCGGGCGATGCTGCGGGTGACCGCCTGCGCGGTCCAGCGGGACAGTGCCGCGGTGCTCAGGTCGGCGACGCGCATGACGTCGACGGCGCCGACGGCCTCCAGCGCGCGGGCGCGGATGAGCTGTTCCCGGCGGGGCTGCTCGCGTGGAGCGATGAGTGCGGGGGTGGAGGTGGCCAGGATTTCGCAGGCGGTGTTGTACCCGCCCATGGCGATGACGGCGGAGGCGCGGGCGATCCACTGGCCCAGCCCGGGTAGGGAGCGGTGCACTTCGGTCATCGGGCCGGCGGCCTCGCGCACCGCGGCGAATTGGGCGTCGTCGACCTGCGGGCCGGTGACCAGGACGTGCCGGTAGCCCGGTGGCGGCGTCATGCGGACGGCGCTGCGCAGCAGCTGGAAGCCGTCGGAGCCGCCGCCGACGGTGGTCAGGACGAAGCGCGACGGCATGCTCGCGTAGTTGCGGTCCAGGTGGCCGCGTTCCTTGGCGAGGTAGCCGGTGAAGACGGCGCGGTTGCGCAGGGAGATGGGTACCTCGCCGGTGGCGATGGAGTCGTGGACGGCGGGGTCGCCGTACACCCAGACCTCGTCGATGAGGCGGCGCAGGTTGCCGGGGGCGTCCAGCTCCCGCCACTCGGCCGCCGCCACCTCGGGGGAGTCCAGGATCTCGCGCAGCCCCAGGACGATCCGGGTGTCGGGGTAGTCCTCGCGCAGGCGCCGCAATGGCGCGTACAGCTCCTTGCGGACCCCGTAGATGTGGCGGTCGACGATGACCAGGTGGGGTGCGAACTGTTCCAGTGCGCTGTCGACCAGCTGCGCGCGCAGCTCGGCCAGCGACTCGGGGGCCTCGCGCAGGCTGCGTGGTTCGTAGCCGTGGGGGCCCTTGGCGAACCCCGGTAGGACGAGCCAGTCGAAGCCCTCGGGCAGGGGGAAGCCGGTGGAGGGCAGCATGCCGACGATGAGCAGGCCGGTCACCTTGGCCCCCGTCAGCGTGGGCAGTTCGGTGGCGAGCTTGTGGGCCAGTGCCAGGTTGCGGCGGAGGTGACCCAGTCCTTGCGCGTCGTGGCTGTAGAGGACGACGCGGATGCTGGCGGGGGTCAGCGTCTGTGGCAACGTCTGTGTCATTGTCTGCGTCAAGGGAGTCTTCTTTCCGTCGTCGGGTGCGACCTTTGGATTAAGACTCCCGCCGCCCCGGAAGGCAGCGATGAGACAACGATGAGAATTCTCTAAGGCAGGTCCCAGCCGTCCGCAACGTCGCCGCCCGCCCCGCCGCCGCCCGCCCTCTTCACCGAAACCGGCACTAATAACGTGCCGAAACCGGCACTTGTTACGTGCCGAGACCGGCACTTGTTACGTGCCGAAACCGGTCGAAGTTGCTGAGGGCGGGCTAAGTCTTGGGAAGCCGCTCAGGTTTTCCTGGCGTGGGTCACGTCTCTTGATGCGGAGTGGGGCTGGTGTTGCGGTGGTGGCCGTGATCGCTTGGCTGGGTGCGGCCTGGCCTCGGGGCGTGGGTCAGGCGGGGTAGTGAGGCTTCGGGGTGCCGACGGCGTGGGTCAGGTGGGGTAGTGAGGCTTCGGGCGTGCCGGCGGTCGCGGCGCGGCTGGAGTTCCTGCTGCGGGTATCCGGGTGGGGTGTTGGTGGTTGAGGTCGACGACGACGCACACGAGCTGGGCTCTACATATGAGCTGGGTGCCACGTACACGACTTCACGTCATGCGCACGAGTTTGTGTCATGTACACGAGTTTTGGAGATATGCGGGTGTTGAGACAGTGCAGAACTCCAAAACTCGTGTCTTTGGGGAGAACTCGTGTTCATCGGGCGAACTCGTGTTCGTGGCGCCACGGGGATGGACCCTGAGTGTGTTCGTGATGCCGGGGGAGGACTCTTGAACGCGGGGATGGGACGAGCGCCCCCAGTGGCGAGAGGCGCGAGTGCGAGCGAGGCCCTTGAGCATAGGGGCGGGCCTCGTCGTGCGGCGGCAAGCTACGCGCAAACCGCCACCACACGACGAGGCCCACCCCCGTCCGCGGCATCGGCGGCGCGTCAGAGGATGTACGGAGCCATGAGGAACCCGAGCGCCACGCACACGATGATGGAGGCGGTACCGGGCAGTACGAAGGGGTGGTTGAGCACCGTCTTGCCCACGCGTGTGGAGCCGGTGTCGTCCATTTCCATAGCGGCGACCGTCGTCGGGTAGTTGGGCAGGAGGTAGTAGTTCGCGACCGCCGGGTAGGAGGCGACCAGTGCCGTCCCCGGCAGTCCCAGTGCCACCATGAGCGGCATGAATGCGCGGGTAGTGGCGGCGTGGGAGAACATGAGCGGCGCGGCGAAGTAGAAGAACACCGCCACCAGCCACGGCGCGGCCTGGAACGGGCCGGACAGGGCGTTGGAGATGGTCTCCTCATACTGGTTGACGAAGGCGTTGCCCAGCCAGGCCAGACCGAGGATGCATACGGCGGCGGTCATTCCGGCGCGGAAGGTGTCCTGGGTGGCGATCTGCGCCGTCGGCTTCTTGGCAGCGGCGCAGATGATGGCCGCAGTGGCCAGCATGATGGTCATGATCGCCGGGGTCGAACCCATCGGCGGGTCGCTCATGATGCCCAGCTCCGGCGAGGAAATCGTGGCGTAAGCAACCACCAGGATGAGGGCCGCAAGGAAGATGAGCAGGCTGGGCACTGCGCTGGGGGCTGCCTTGTAGTCGGTGGCGGCAGCGGTGGAGGGCTTGACCAACCCCTTGTTCATGCGCTCGATGTACACCGGGTCGTCCTTGAGTTCGGAGCCCTGGAAGTAGGCGACGACGGCGCCGACGGCGCAGCCGATGAAGGTGGTGGGAATGACGATCGCCAGGCACTGCAGGTAGCCGACATGGAGCGGCTCCAGGGCGACGACGAGCGCCACCATGGCCGCAGAGATGGGGGAAGCGGCCACGCCGACCTGAGAGGCGACGACGGCGATTGACAGCGGGCGCGACGGGCGGATCCCGTGTGCCTTGGCGACGTCCACAATGACGGGGATGACCGAGTAGGCGGTGTGTCCGGTACCGCACAGCAACGACATGAGGAAGGTCACCAGCGGTGCGAGAAACACGATCTGCTTGGGGTGCTTGCGCAACAGGACCTCAGTGAGATGCACCAGGTGGTCCATAGCGCCGGCGAGCTGCAGGGCGGCCACCGTGCAGATCACCGACATGATGATGCCGATGACCTCCCACGGGGCGTCGTCGACCGAGGTGTGCACGCCGGTGAGAACCATCACCAGGATGCCGGCGCCGCCTGCCAGACCGATGCCAACGCCGCCCATGCGGGCGCCGATGATGATGAAGAGCAGAACGACGGCCAGGTGAAACCAAATCACCGTGGTCTCCTTTCGGGATGAGGGACAGGTGCTGTCATCAACCAGGGCCGGTCGGGGACTGTCCTGTGACCGTAGGTGGCGTGAGTGGACAGGGCGCCATCCGGGTGAGATGACGACAACTTGTCGCGATGGTAGCCATACTTTGGTGATCCGGTGTGCGTTTCGTGCATGCAGATGTCATGTCTTTTTCCAACGTCGGAGTCGGCGGAGGAGGTTCGGGGCGGTTGGTGATGGTCGCTATCGAGGTGCCTTGTCGGGTGCATCGGCGGCGGATATCAGGGGGAGTAGTGCTCAAGATGACTGCTGCGGGGAGGTATTTCAAAGGCTGTGCACCGCGTGTGCGAATCGGTCTTCGTGGTTGTGGCGTGGCAGGATGGAGACAACCGGGCGCAATCGGCGCGCGGAACGGACCAGAGGAGCACACGTGGAGATCGCCAACGCGGAGGGTCGCTTGTGAGTGACAGTACGCGTCCTCTGCGCATCGGCATCATGGGCGGCACCTTCGACCCGATCCATCACGGGCACCTCGTGGCCGCGTCCGAGGTCCAGGATGTCTTCAACCTCGACGAGGTCATTTTTGTGCCCACGTGGGCGCAACCCTTCAAACGGGACCGGCGCGTCTCGCCTGCGGAGCACCGCTACCTCATGACGGTCATCGCGACGGCGTCGAATCCGCGCTTCACGGTTTCGCGCGTGGATATTGACCGGGGCGGCACCACCTACACCATTGATACGCTCCACGACATCATGGCGGAGTATCCCGGTGCCGAGCTGTACTTCATCACCGGCGCGGATGCCCTCGCGCAGATCCTCACCTGGAAGAACAACGAGGAGATCCTCAGCCTGGCGCACATGGTTGGGGTGACTCGGCCCGGGCACGTCCTGACCGATACGGGGCTGCCGGCGGACAAGATCTCCCTGGTGGAGGTCCCCGCCATGGCGATTTCATCCACCGATTGCCGACGGCGAGTGAGTCGGGGCGGTCCCGTCTGGTACCTCGTGCCCGACGGCGTGGTCCAGTACATTCGCAAGTACGGTCTTTACCGTGTGGCCGAGCGGTCCGCG